>NZ_JBNGCO010000002.1:48980-111077 GCF_049974805.1 Baaleninema sp. | reverse complement strand
CATGGGTAATTTTCGAGGAGATTATATCTCCCACTTTACACGACCAGTGCCCAAATGCTGGATTGATGACGATTGCTGTGAATCCAAACGGTACAACCCAGAATTGCTCTGGTTGTGGACAGAAAGTTCCAAAGGGAATACAAGACAGATGGCATTCTTGCCCTCATTGTGGACTGGAGCTAGACCGTGACCACAACGCGGCAATTAACATCAAGTATTTGGCGGTGGGACATCCCGTCAATAAAGCTCAGGAAACGCCCGATGGGATACCAGGGGTCACTGAGAAGCCCGCGCTCTATGCGTCAGCATGAGCGTCGGGAGTATGTCACGTTCGCGTCAAGAGTATGGCGAGGTTCAGTCGTCGCGATCGCCTTAGTTTTAGCCGGATGTACGGCGTCGGTAGACTCGCAACCGTCGGATTCTGGGGTTTCTAACGTCTTTCTTCTAGAAGACAGTTTCGAGAACCGACGGTTCGACGCCGAAGGAGAACGGGGATTTCGAGAACGCAGTTTGGCGGTGCGGCGACAACTGGCGCAAGAAGATTTAGCGGAACTGGATGAATGGTGGCGATCGCGCGATATTGGCGATCCCCATAAATACCTGCTTCCGCCAATGTTAGCGCAACTGAGCCTCACGCCACCGGAACAGCGAACCCCGATTTGGGACTTTTGGCGCAACCTGGAACGAGACGCCCCCGATTTGTACCATTTCCGCAGCCTCTACGACGTGCGGATTTTCTTCCTGTTTCGCGACGAACTTCCCGAGGACGTGCGAAACGCCTATCAAACGATGGTATCGAGTCCGCGAGTGTTGGAGTGGGGAGAAGGGGGAACGGAAAATCACATTTCCCAGCAGTATTTGTCCGGGTTGGCGTTGATGGACGCTAGTGGCTTTCCGGTGGCGAAGCCTCATCTCCTGGCGACGAACGAAGCTTGGTTGCGATCGGAGGTGTGGAAATATTTCACCATCGGACAGGGGGAGTTTCACTCCTCGACGTATTACGGCTTTACCATCGGAGCGTTGTTGAATCTCTACGATTTCGCCGCAACGCCTCATCTGCGAACCTGGGCGAAGGCGGGGTTGGATTGGTTGGCGACGAATATGGCGTTGCGGTTGAGTTGGGGAACTGCTGGCGGTGCGGAAAGTCGCGGCTTCGATCGCGGCACTTGGTACGATAGCGGTATCGGTGCGGTCGCTTGGATGTGGTGGGGATCGGACGAGCCGCAGGAGATCGATCGCATCGCCTCGCAAATGAGCGACAAACACTCGCGTTTAGCGATTCTGGCGGCGACGAGCAGTTATCGTCCCCCTCCGGAACTGAGAGCGATCGCCCTCAAAAGGGTTCCGCTTCCGTTTCAGTTGCGAGCCAGTCACCCCGCCTATTACAGCTATCGCGAAGACAATCAATTTTGGGAAACCTTCTACGCCACGGAAGATTACACCTTGGGAACCTTGGTAACGTCAGGTCGATCGTATCAGGTGCGGGGAACGATTAACGCTCAATACGCTACGTACAAACTGGTGGTGCGAGATGTGGAGGGTCGATCGAACGCTGTCGTCAGTTTGGGCGGAACCTATCATACCCCGATGGCCACGGGGCGCAGTCCCGGCGATCGCAAGGTTCAAGAAAAGGGAACGGTACTCTATCAGTTACGCCTCAACGAGCGCGATCGTCAAGCCAACGTTCCCGATCGCACCCATCTTGTCGTTCCGCGAGAATACGGCGAACCACAGCGTTTCGGCGATTGGTACGTTTGGCGCATCGAGAACGTTTGGCTCTGCGTGCGACCTTGGGGCGATACTGTAACCGTGGAAAATCCTGTTGTAGACGGGGACGAGAACTATTTGGCCTTGGTGGCGCAGGGAACGAATACCGCTTGGATTACCGACGCGGCCAGGGTTACAGACTATCCGACGTTCGATCGCCTTACCGAAGCGTTAGGGAAAACAGAAATTTCCGACGAAAACTGGGTCTCTGACGGCGAAATCGGCTACACCAGTTTAGCGGGCGATCGCCTCGAGATGCGTTATGCGCCCGATCGACCCGTTGCGGAGGCTACCATCAACGGACGCGATCGCGATCTCGGCCAAGTTCCCGTATTCGAGAGTCCCTACGTCAACCAAGACCTCGAGAGCGGCGTGTTGACCGTTCGAATTCCCGATTCTGGCTTGTGGAAACTCCGCCTGACTCCCAGTCAACCGATTTGGGAAACGTCGGATTAGTAAGGAATTCGGCGAGAAACCCGGTTGTTGGCGAAATTCAGTCAACCCACAGCGCGATTAACCCAAAACCATCTGTTCGTCTTCATCTAAGAGAGTTTGCGCCGCTTCGAGGATGTCGGAATGGATATCTTTGAGATCCTCGCGACTGTCGAGATAGAGGGTTAAGGCTTCAATGGGATCGACGTTGTTTCCGTGGTCGAAAGAGGCCATACGAGGGCGACTCAACTGGCTGACGAGTTCCGGTTGAATCGTGTAAGTATGGGCGGTTTTGAGTCGATCGTAGATCGCCGAGGAATCGATGCGATCGATCTGATCGGCGCGGAGTTTGTACCGCAGGCGCACCACCGCATCGTCGATGTTGTATTTCGCAATGGCGGCGAACAGCGTCTCTTGAGGATTGTCCGACTTCGACAAATCCACCGAAACCGTCACGAACGATCGCACCGGAAGCGCACAAAACTCCCAGCGACAGGAACCCGGTTCCACCTCAGCGATGACGTATCCCTTATCTTCCTTCTCTTCACTGAAATCCACCCGTTCGATGCTACCGGGGTAGATAACGGGGGGATCGTTGTTAGGATTGAGGTTTTGATGTTTGTGAACGTGACCGAGCGCCACGTAATCGAATTCCGGACGGATTAACAGCGACAGGGGAACGGTGAAACCTTTACTGACAGCGAGAAAGCGTTCGGCGCCGAATTTGGCTTTATCACTCATCAAGTGTCCCAGGAATACCGTGGGAATCGATCGATCGAGTTGGCGAATTTCCCCTTCGAGGGCGATTCGCAATCGATCGATCAGGAGTTGGTTCACCTCCGCTAAAGACAAACCGTCGGTTTCAGGCCGCGTCATCAAGGTTGACCGGGTAATCCAGGGTAACGCCACCACCTGAACCGGGCCGTTGCGCGTATCGATGCGGTGGGTTTGGAGTCGATCGGCGACGATAAACCGAGGAACAGCTAAAGTGCGGTAGATACACAAACTGGCGCTTCCCTGGCCTTGCGAATACTGATCGTGATTTCCCACCAGTAACACCGTGGGAATTTCCGCTTCCGCGAGGCGGCGAAACTGACGCGCGAAGGCTTCGGCCACATAAGGGGGAGGCGTAGCGTCGGGAAACGCATCGCCACCGAAAACCACGAGATCGACGGGTTCTTCGAGGGCGCGATCGATACAGCGACTCAGGGTCGAGACGAAATCCTGTAAGCGGGTATTGAGTCCGGTTTCCGGGTCCATGCGTCCGTGGGAAAACCCACTTCCGAGGTGAATATCGGACAGGTGGAGGAGTTTGACCATTGCGAGAACGAAACAGCGAGAACGAGATAACGACGGTGGCGCGACGGGAAATTAAGGGGGATAGCCTCGAAATCCCGACTGACTGCCACGTTCTAAATCTACCGTACAGATAACGGGTTCGATGTCAAAAAGACAGGTATAGGCGGCCAGGACGAGATCGGGTTGTTGTCGATCGAATACCCGCAGGTCGTACCGATGCGATCGCGCCACCAGTCCCATGTGGTTGACGAACTCGTACCGTTCGAGATAATCGCGCAAACTCCACAATTGGCGGTTGACGACGAGGTCGATGCGACGTTTTTGGGGATAGGCCAACCAGGTTTCGAGGAGTTTTCCGCCGAACTGGTCGGCCACCCACCACAAACTGGGTTCGGTCAATCCCGTTTGAGAAATGGTATCGCGACGAACCACTATCTCGGGATCGAGGCTTTCCGCTTCCAGGAGTTCCAGATTGAGGGGTTCGCGATCGGGAAGCAACACCTGACGCAGGCGATCGCTGGCGAACACCGGCCACAGGGACGCAGGACAAGTTGGGGAAATATAGGATTGTGCGTCAGCGCGATCGAGGGCGGTTCGCGCCGTCCACATCACAGCGATGGAGACGAGAACGACCCACGCTCGCTCAGAGAAGCGACGGTTTCGCCGTCGCGAGCGCAGCAGACACCAGGTCACAGTTTAGACGGGAGACTCTTCCGCAGTCGGGGGTTCGAGTTCTTCTGACGCTTCGACCTCTTCTGAAGTTTCGGGTTCGGCTTGCGGTTCGGGAGTCTCTTGAACTTCGGCGTCGTTTTCGGATGCAGTCGATTCGCTGGGTTCTGAGGGAACTTCAACGGCTTCGCTGGGTTCTGAGGGAACTTCAACGGCTTCGCTGGGTTCGGGAGTTTCGATCGTTTCCGATTCGGTTTCAGCTTGCTCCTCGGGAACTTCGGGAACGGCTTCAGTCGGAACTTCTTCCACCTCGGGTTCCGCTTCGGATTCCGCTTCGGATGCGGGTTCGGGGAGATTCGGTTCCTCCGTCGGCGTCACGTTTTCAGCCTCGGGTTCGAGGTCTTCAGCACTGGGAGGAAGTTCCAGTTTTTCCTGTTCTTCGGGGGAGGGTTCGATAATTTCGGGAAGGGGTTCTGTCGGCGGACGTAACGGTTCGGGTTCTTCGATTTCCGGTTTTTCGGGTTCGACGACGACGTTCGGATCGACAATCGCGAGTGCGTCTTCAGCCGACAGTTCTCCCGTGACTAATTTGGATAACGTATCGATACGATCGGGATCGTAAATAATTAGTTCGGCAGTTGTATTAAATGTTTTTTGAACGGGATCGCCTTTTTCGTCAATGAATTCGAGTTTGACCCAGTTTTTACCCCGTTTGAAGCCGGTTAGATAAAAAGGTTGCCATCGATCGGTGACGAAACTGTAGCCGTTGACGGTCGCTTTGACCCGCCAATCGGCGATGTCGTCTTCCTCAGATTCTTGCGCGACAATGTGAAGGGGAGCGTTCGTTAAATAGAAGTCGAGCAGAATCGGTTCGGCGCCGTAAGTGCCGCGAGGGCGGTTATACGTCAGCAGCGGCGCGTCCGGTTCGGGGGCGCGGGTTCCCGTTTTCGTATAAATATGGAAGGTCGTTTGAGCGTAAGCGCCTTCGTTTTTGAAGCTTTCGTGCCAGGGACGCACGGCGAAGGCTCTCAGAGTATGGGTTCCCGGCGAGAGTCCCTCGAGGGTGATGGGGGTGTCGAGGTCGTAAACGGCTCGTTCCGGTTTGTCGTCGAGGAACAGTTGGACGTAGGGTCCCAAGCCGAAGGTTTCGTTTTTGAAGACCGGAAGATCTTGTACGTTCAGGCGCACGGTGACGGTATCGTCGTCAACGATACTGTCGGCACGGGGGCTTTCGATAGAAACTTGGGGACGGTAGCGATCGAGGAGCGGGCGCAGTCTTTGGATGCTTTTCGGCGGCGACACTTCTGCCACTTGCGGCGTTCGCTCGACTGCCTCAGACGTCGCTCTGGGGCGAGTTCCCGTTTCCACCACGAGTTCCGGTTCTCCGCAACTGGCCAGACCTAGCGCCAACAGGATAGAGAGTTGGAACGCCAGCAGACTTTTCCAAACGGATCGGCGATGGCTTTGATTTTGCACGCCTTACACGCTCCCTCAACACGACAATACCCGTCAGATCGACCGAACGGACTTGTCAGACACTATACCGGAAAATGTCCGTCCCGTCGCAGGTTTGGGGAAATCTGCCCCCGGCTCCACTGCGATCGGACGCTAACTCGGGGGGAACGATTATATATACGCTTATATATAATGATGAAGATCGACTTCTCTCGATTATTATTTCGTTTTATTAAATCAATTTAATTTTTGTAAACATCTAGCAATTCAGCTTGACTTTTGGGGCTGACATCGTTAGTCAAACTTCCGAAATTTATTAAAATTTTCGTTTGAATTATTCCAACAGAAGACCTATAATCACAAACATACATTCTTAGCTATGACTTCAGGGGATTCAAATCGGCTCTAAACAGAGGTTTAGACTCGAGGCAATCCCCGTCTCTCTAACATGAAGCTGACTGCAAGCGACGTAAAAGATAAAAAACTCAACATGGGGTTAACAAATCCCAACATTTCGGTATCCAATTATAGAGAGACGGGAGAATCTTCCGTGAAGATAGCTGAGGATATTGCTGTCCTCGTTACTGGTCTAGAGAGAGGAGAGACTCGATGACGATTAGTCCCCCGGAGCGGGAGGCAAAAGTCAAGGTTTCGGTTGATACGAACCCGGTTCCGACTTCCTTCGAGAAGTGGGGCAAACCCGGACACTTCGATCGAACTTTGTCTCGAGGTCCCAAAACCACCACCTGGATTTGGAACCTCCATGCTGACGCTCATGATTTCGACAGTCAAACCAGTGACTTACAAGAAGTTTCGCGCAAAATTTTCAGCGCGCACTTCGGTCAACTGGCAGTCATTTTCATCTGGCTGAGCGGTGCGTACTTCCACGGCGCTCGCTTTTCCAACTACGAAGCCTGGCTGAGCGATCCGACGGGCATCAAGCCCAGCGCTCAAGTCGTCTGGCCGGTTTTCGGTCAAGAAATCCTGAACGCCGACGTCGGCGGTGGATTTCACGGCATTCAAATCACCTCTGGTCTGTTCCAACTGTGGCGGGCTAGTGGGATTACCAACGAATTCCAACTGTACTGCACGGCCATCGGTGCCTTAGTCATGGCGGCACTGATGTTGTTTGCGGGTTGGTTCCACTACCACGTAAAAGCTCCGAAGCTGGAGTGGTTCCAAAACGTGGAGTCCATGCTGAACCACCACCTGGCAGGTCTGCTGGGATTGGGTTCTCTGGCGTGGGCCGGTCACCAAATCCACGTTTCGCTGCCCATCAACAAGCTGCTGGATGCAGGCGTGGCGCCGCAGGACATTCCCCTGCCGCACGAATTCATTCTCGATAGCAGCAAAATGGCCGAGTTGTACCCCAGCTTTGCCAAAGGGCTGACCCCCTTCTTCACCCTGAACTGGGGCGAATACGCAGACTTCCTGACTTTCAAAGGTGGCTTGAACCCTCAAACGGGCGGTCTCTGGCTGAGCGACACGGCACACCACCACTTGGCGATCGCCGTGCTGTTCATCATTGCCGGACACATGTACCGCACCAACTGGGGTATCGGTCACAGCATGAAAGAACTGCTGGAAGCTCACAAAGGCCCCTTCACCGGTGAAGGACACAAAGGTCTCTACGAGATTCTGACCACCTCTTGGCACGCGCAACTGGCGATCAACCTCGCCATGATGGGATCGCTGAGCATCATCGTGGCGCATCACATGTATGCGATGCCCCCGTATCCGTACATTGCGACGGACTACCCGACTCAGTTGTCTCTGTTCACGCACCATATGTGGATTGGAGGCTTCCTCGTCGTGGGTGCGGGCGCACACGCTGCCATCTTCATGGTGCGCGACTACGACCCGGCGAAAAACGTGGATAACCTGCTCGATCGGGTAATCCGCCACCGGGATGCCATCATCTCTCACCTCAACTGGGTCTGTATTTTCCTGGGCTTCCACAGCTTCGGTCTGTACGTCCACAACGACACCATGCGTGCCTTCGGACGTCCCCAGGATATGTTCTCCGACACGGGAATCCAACTGCAACCGATTTTCGCGCAGTGGGTTCAACACCTTCATACCTTGGCGCCGGGTAACACGGCTCCCAACGCTTTAGCGAGCGTGAGTCCTGCCTTTGGAGGCGATGTCGTCGCCGTCGGCGGTAAAGTCGCCATGATGCCCATCACCTTGGGTACGGCGGACTTCATGGTTCACCACATCCACGCCTTCACGATTCACGTGACGGTGCTGATCCTGCTCAAAGGCGTTCTGTTCGCCCGTAGCTCTCGTCTGATTCCGGACAAATCCGAGCTGGGCTTCCGCTTCCCCTGCGACGGTCCCGGTCGCGGCGGTACCTGCCAAGTTTCTGGTTGGGACCACGTCTTCCTGGGTCTGTTCTGGATGTACAACAGCCTTTCGATTGTGATTTTCCACTTCAGTTGGAAGATGCAGTCGGACGTTTGGGGTACCGTTGCTGCTGATGGTTCGGTATCTCACATCACCTACGGCAACTTCGCCCAAAGTGCCATCACCATTAACGGATGGCTGCGTGACTTCCTGTGGGCGCAAGCATCGCAAGTCATCGGTTCTTACGGTTCTGCCCTGTCTGCATACGGTCTGATGTTCCTGGGCGCTCACTTCGTGTGGGCCTTCAGCCTGATGTTCCTGTTCAGCGGACGCGGCTACTGGCAAGAGCTGATCGAATCGATCGTTTGGGCGCACAACAAACTGAAAGTCGCTCCTGCGATTCAACCCCGTGCTTTGAGCATCATTCAAGGTCGCGCGGTTGGCGTCGCCCACTACCTGTTAGGAGGTATCGCCACCACTTGGGCGTTCTTCCTGGCACGGATCATTTCGGTAGGATGATACTGGAACGCATCTCCTTGTAGGACTTATGGCAACGAAATTCCCAAAGTTTAGCCAAGATTTGGCGCAAGATCCGACCACACGGCGGATCTGGTATGGGATTGCCACGGCTCACGATTTTGAAAGTCACGATGGCATGACGGAGGAAAATCTTTATCAAAAGATTTTCGCTTCCCACTTCGGCCACATCGCCATCATCTTTCTGTGGACCTCGGGCAACCTGTTCCACGTCGCTTGGCAAGGCAACTTCGAGCAGTGGATTAAAGATCCCCTCAACGTCCGTCCCATCGCTCACGCGATCTGGGACCCCCAGTTCGGTCAAGGTGCCGTTGACGCCTTCACGCAAGCCGGTGCGTCCAACCCCGTGAACATTGCCTACTCGGGCGTGTATCACTGGTGGTACACCATCGGCATGCGGACGAACGCCGACCTCTATCAAGGGTCGATCTTCTTACTCCTGTTAGCAGCCGTGATGCTGTTCGCAGGTTGGTTGCACCTGCAACCGAAATATCGTCCCAGCCTTTCCTGGTTCAAAAACGCCGAATCTCGCCTGAACCACCACCTGGCAGGTCTGTTCGGTGTCAGCTCTCTGGCTTGGACCGGTCACCTGGTACACGTTGCAATTCCCGAATCTCGCGGTCAACACGTGGGTTGGGATAACTTCCTGACGACGCTGCCTCACCCGGCGGGCTTAGCGCCCTTCTTCACCGGAAACTGGGGCGTGTACGCCCAAAACCCCGACACGGCGAACCACATTTTCGGTACGTCTGAGGGTGCGGGAACCGCAATCTTGACCTTCTTGGGTGGCTTCCACCCGCAGACCGAGTCCCTGTGGCTCACGGACATGGCTCACCACCACTTGGCGATCGCCGTCATCTTCATCGTGGCGGGTCACATGTACCGGACGAACTTCGGAATCGGTCACAGCATCAAAGAGATTCTGGGCGCTCACAATCCCCCGCAAGGTACGCCTTTCGGTGGAGCCCTCGGTGCCGGACACAAAGGTCTGTACGACACCATCAACAACTCTCTGCACTTCCAGCTCGGTCTGGCGCTGGCGTCTCTGGGGGTCATCACCTCCTTGGTCGCACAACATATGTACTCGCTGCCTCCCTACGCTTTCATGGCGAAGGACTACACGACGATGGCGGCGCTGTACACCCACCACCAGTACATCGCTGGTTTCCTGATGGTCGGTGCGTTCGCTCACGGCGCGATCTTCTTCGTCCGTGACTACGACCCCGAAGCTAACAAAAACAACGTTCTGGCTCGCATGCTGGAACACAAAGAGGCGCTGATCTCTCACCTGAGCTGGGTGTCTCTGTTCCTGGGCTTCCACACCCTGGGTCTGTACGTTCACAACGATGTAGTGGTTGCTTTCGGCACCCCCGAGAAGCAAATCCTCATCGAACCCGTATTCGCACAATGGATTCAAGCGGCTCACGGTAAAGCCCTCTACGGCTTCGACGTGCTGCTTTCCAACGCCGACAGCATTGCAACCACCGCTTGGCCCAACAACGGCAACGTTTGGCTGCCCGGTTGGCTCGATGCCATCAACAGCGCGGGTGCGAGTACTCCCTTCCTGACCATCGGCCCTGGAGACTTCTTAGTCCACCACGCGATCGCACTGGGTCTGCACACCACGACCTTGATTCTGGTCAAAGGTGCTTTAGATGCTCGCGGTTCCAAGCTGATGCCGGACAAAAAAGACTTCGGTTACAGCTTCCCCTGCGACGGTCCCGGCCGTGGCGGTACCTGCGACATCTCCGCCTGGGATGCTTTCTACCTGGCAATGTTCTGGATGCTCAACACTCTGGGCTGGCTGACCTTCTACTGGCACTGGAAACACCTGGCTGTGTGGCAAGGTAACGTGGCTCAGTTCAACGAGTCGTCCACCTACTTGATGGGATGGTTCCGCGACTATCTGTGGCTGAACTCGTCTCAGCTCATCAACGGTTACAACCCGTTTGGTGTCAATAACCTGTCGGTTTGGGCTTGGATGTTCTTGTTCGCTCACCTGGTTTGGGCAACGGGCTTCATGTTCCTCATCTCCTGGCGTGGGTACTGGCAAGAACTCATCGAAACGCTGGTGTGGGCGCACGAGCGCACGCCTCTGGCGAACCTGGTTCGCTGGAAAGACAAGCCGGTGGCTCTGTCCATCGTGCAAGCTCGCCTCGTGGGTCTGGCTCACTTCACTGTGGGTTACATCTTCACCTACGCTGCGTTCCTGATTGCTTCGACGGCTGGTAAGTTCGGTTAATCTGAACCCCTCCGTTAGGTGATTGAAAAAGCCCCCTTTGCTCCTTCGGGAGCGAGGGGGTTTTTTAAGCGAACAGCGAACAGTTAGCAGTGTTTCAGTTGGGAGTACGTCACTTTATTTCTAATTGCTGTCGCTTTCGATTTGGGCTTGGTGTTCGCAGTGAAAGCCCCTAACTTGCCAGGCTTCGATATTGATGTCAGTGAGGGGGGTTTCTTGTTGGCAGGAAGGGGTATAGATTTGACTGATGACTGCCCAAAGTAGACTGCGCGTTACGTCTAAAATTGTTTTTATAAATAATTCCGTATTGCCGGGAACGCCGATTTCGGGGACGATATCGGGTTCGACCCAGATTCCGTGGGCGCCGAGGAGGATTTGCGCCAGCCAAAGCGATCGCGGTAAGTGACTGGCAGAGGTCACGAGGCTGACTTTGCCAACCCCCCATCGTTTTAATATCGGGACGCCGTAGTAAAAATTGCCGAAGGTCGATCGCGCGCAGTTTTCTAACCAGACATTATCCATCGGGGCGTTGTCTCGTTGGAAAATGAGATAAATACAGGGCGGTTTCGAGCCGGAGGAAATTAATATCGGCATTTCGGGGTGCGATCGCGCGTATCGTGAAATATAGAGTTCTCGTTTAATACTGCCGCCGAGAACGAATACCGCATCGACGGGAGACTTGGCCTGTTGGTAGGCTCGGATAAATCCTTTCCCGACGACGAGGAGTAACGCCAACAACAATCCCAGGCCGACAGCAAACAACCAGCATCGACGCGATCGATCGAGATAGGGCAAAGACATCCAAATGAGGTATGGTTAAAGGCTTAGTTTCTTAGAGAGGGCGGTGGGACGAAGCGAATGTCCCCGTTGGGTTGTTGTTCGACACGCGCTCCCAAGTTTTCCAATTCCGTTATCGCACGCTGGCGCACGCGATCGTCAACGGCGTTCTTGTAGACTTCTTGCCATCCGACAAAGAGAGCTTGGACGCTATCGGGGTTGTCCTGTAAGTATTGTGCCATTTGCCCGAACCGTTCCGCTGAGGAGGAGGAACCTGCCTCTTTCGCCCATTCAGCAGCAAGTTTGTAAGACTCGATCGCCCCGTCAATATCGCTTAACAACAAAAACCGATCTAACCCCTGTAGTAACGGCACGATAAAGGCGTTGTCGTGAATTTCTGGCGATATAGCGTCGATTCCTCGATCGAGGAGTTCGACAGTTTTTTCGGGTTGACCTTGACAGTAAGAGACCCCTGACGGAATAAAAATATACGGTATCAAAAACCGGGGATCGCGTTTCGTGACGATCTCGAAATAGCGATCGCTCAAATTGCATCCCGTTTGTTGTCGGGCTTTCTCGTCGCCGAAATATTGTAAATATCGTAAAAATACCCAATCCGCTACGAGATTGTCGAATCCCAAAGTTGGCGATCGATCGAGTAGTTCCAAGTGAATCTCCGCCTGTCGTTCCGCTCGTACCGGATCGATATCCCGACTCGAAACGCCATCGAGACGAGTCCACTGCATAGCGATCGCTCCAGCGGCAGCAACCCCCGCAACGACCAGCTCGATGGGAAACCGAAATTGCTGCTGACCTTGTTTCATGACCGAACACCAAAGCACTTCTTCCAGAATAGATCGCGAGATTGCGATCGAGGACACTGGGCGAACCGCTACAGAATTGATACATTGAACAAGAGAGCCGAAATACTCTAGAAAAATTTTTCTTTCGAGAGCCTACGTTCGCGATTGCATCGATCCCTCGGTTGTGCCGACGCCTATCGTTTCCTCGAGTGGGAAATCGGCACCCTCGAAGGAGTTGTCGAACCTCCGACAACTGCCCTCGAACTCAGGTGACAGTGGATTCGCGCCAATTCCCCCTTCTGAGATTCGGGAATTTGACGCACTTACCCTGTAGGTCAAGATAGCTCTACTCGCGCTCGTTCGGTTTGACCGATTTGTAGACCCCGTTACTCCACGCGATCCTGCATGAACCGCCTATCAGACCTGTCTTCTTGGAATAAAGCTGCCGCGATCGGCGGCGCGATCGTCACCACCACCCTGTCTCTTCTCAGTCCCACCTGGAGCCGCAGCAGTTACGCGGCCCTCGAAACCAGTCCGAAAGCCGTCCTCGACGAAGCTTGGCAAATCGTCAACCGCGATTACGTCGATGGCGAGTTCAATCAAAACGATTGGCACGCCGTTCGCCAAGATTTGCTCGCTCGCGAGTATACTTCTCGCGAACAGGCTTACGCGGCGTTGCGTCGGGCGTTGTCGCGACTCGACGATCCCTATACGCGCTTTCTCGATCCTGAAGAATTCGAGGCGCTCAACAACCAAACCTCGGGCGAACTGTCCGGGGTGGGATTGCGTCTCGAACGCAACGATCGCGAGGGGACTCTGACGGTCATCGAACCCCTGCCGAACTCTCCTGCCAGTCGGGAAGGGCTGCGTCCGGGGGATCGTATTATTGCCATCGACGGCGACACGACCAGCGAGATGACGGTCGATCGCGCGGCGGAACTGATTCGCGGGGCGGTGGGAACTCCTGTCACCCTCAGCATCTCCCGCAACGGGCGGCAATTCGATCTGACGCTGGTGCGCAGTCGCATCGAACTCCCGGCTGTGACCCATACGCTTCGTTTGGAAGGGGACACTCGCATCGGTTACATCCGTCTGAGCGAGTTTAGTTCTCACGCTCACGAACAAATGTATCGGGCGATCGAGGATCTGAAAGCGGAGAACGTGGATGCCTTCGTTCTCGATTTGCGAGGCAATCCCGGCGGACTCCTCGACGTGAGCGTGCAAATTGCCCGGATGTGGCTCGATCGCGGCTCGATCGTGCAGACGGTCGATCGCTACGGCAACCGCGAAAATATCGAAGCGACTCGTACCGCGTTGACGGAACGCCCGCTGGCGGTTCTCGTGGACGGTCATTCCGCCAGTGCCAGCGAAATTCTAGCCGGGGCGTTGCAGGATAACGGTCGCGCCACCGTCATCGGCACTCAGACGTTTGGTAAAGCCCTGGTGCAATCGGTTAATTCCCTCTCTGACGGGTCAGGACTCGCCGTTACTGTAGCCCACTACTACACGCCCCAGGGGACGGATATCAGCCATCGCGGCATCTCCCCCGATCTTCGAGTTGACATGACGGGAGAGCAAGAATTGCTGCTGAGCGTCGATCCCGAGTTGCTCGGCACTCATTCCGATCCCTGTTACGCTCGGGCGATCGACTTGCTGCAAACGCAAGTTCCCATCGCCTCGAATCATTAATTACAATTGAGGTAGAAAATTGATTTAGGCTCAAATTTGATTTTGTCAAGTCTAATCAACAAAATTTAATGTTTGAGTTTTGCCCTCGCCCTCAAAGGTGTTGCGTTGTTCGGTGGCGGGGGCTTTTTCCTGTTTATACGGAATCCGTTTTCGACAAGCTGGGTTTCAAGAAGGGTTGGGATTGTCAGGTTAGGCAAAACCAGTATTTGAAATTCGGATTCCGTATGATATCGTCTCGAGGCGATTGTATACGCGAATTCTCTTCGATCCGATGTCCCAACTGTGTTTTGGTAAGCCTGAACCCCCGGTCATTTCAAATGATAATTTGAGACGTGGATTCGATATGAAACAAATTAGAGACTCGATCGAACAACCTTAAAACTAAACTTTACCAGGACTTACAGAGAAATCGGGTTTTGGGTGCATCTCAAAAATGTAAATTTATCAGATCGGAGTCTCTGCACTGTCTCTGCACTGAATTGAGCTTTTGTTGGGTTTCGCTATCGCTCCACCCAACCTACCGCAAACGCATATTTTTACAAAAGTGAGATGCACCCTCGGGTTTTTAACAAAATTCCGTTATTTCAGTGCAAAAGCCGGAACGAAAAATCAGGTTTCTTGAGTTACGAGTGGGTCAATCCTATTAAAAACTAAACCGGAAAAATTTTTGAGAGTCGAATTTACGGAAACAATGGCTCTATGGATTACTCATCGCCATCTATGGCATATTTTACCTGATTGCGTCCGCTGTCTTTCGCTTCATACAAAGCATTATCAGCCAGCTCAATTAAATGGTTGGGAGAGATATCGTGACGGGGAATCACCGTGGCGACGCCCAAGCTTAAAGTCACAAAATCGGACACCGGCGAAACCGCATGGGAAATTTGTAACGACTCAACATTTTTTCGCATTCGCTCGGCAATATTCACAGCGGGATATCTCGATGTGTTGGGGAGTATGGCGGTGAATTCTTCGCCTCCGTATCGCGCTACAAAATCTGAGGCGCGTTTCACCGAACGAGCCAAAGTTTGAGCCACTCGCCTCAGACATTCATCCCCCGAGACGTGACCGTAATAATCGTTAAATTTTTTAAAATAATCGATATCGATTAGGATTAACGACAGGGATTCTGTCGCACGTTGCGCTCGCCTCCATTCTTTCTCTATAACGGTATCAAACTGGCGACGGTTGGGAATTTCGGTTAATCCGTCAATTGCCACAAGACGTTCTAACAGTTCTTGTTTTCGCTTCAGGCTGAGGTGAGTTTTTACTCGGGCTAATAATTCTCGATGTCCGACGGGTTTGGTGATATAATCGACCCCTCCAGAATTAAAGCCTTTCACTTTACTATCTTCATCGTTCAAGGCTGTCATGAAGAGAATGGGAATGTTGCGAGTCGAGGGTTCTGATTTCAAGCGGTAACAAGTTTCAAACCCATTCATATCAGGCATCATTACATCTAATAAAATTAGGTCGGGCTTGGAAAACATAGCTCGCTTAATTCCCATTTCCCCGTTGCGGGCAGAAATAATAGTAAAACCTTCTTGTTTTAAGGCATCAATGATAACTTTGATATTCGTGCTATCGTCATCAACGACTAATACGATATCATTTTCTTTATCGTTTTCCATGATACAATCCCTGAATGCCTTGGCACTGCGCCGGTTATCTATGATAGCATCATCGATCGATATATTCATTCAACAAGTCTAAAATTGGCTCGTCTTCTAATTTGAGAGCGTATTTTCGAACCGTCCGAACAAAAGCACCATACTGACGATCGATCTGTTCTATTTCATTAACTTTGGCTTGTACTCTCTCCATATCTCCAAACATGGTTAATTCATAAAGGGCTTTTAATTCGGCTTGGGGAGGTGGAACGATAGATTCAGTATAAATGGCCTCGAAGGATTCCGATATATCTCGTTCGGGTTCTGTTGTTGCGTAAACCCACTCGAGATTTAAAGCGTCTTCTAGAACTGAAAGCAATTGTTCGGAATCGATGGGTTTAGACAAAAAGGCTTGACATCCTAGATTTAACGTTTTTTCTCGATCGAGTTCAAAAACGCTCGCGGACACTACGCCGATCGGTACGTTTTTTAATTCTGGGATTTCGCGAATTGTTTTTACCATTTCAAAGCCATTGATTACAGGCATAACTAAATCGGTCAAAACAAAATCGGGAGGCATAGATTTTACTTTTTCTAGACCTTCTTTTCCGTCTTTAGCTAAGATAATTTCAAAGCCAAGGGGGTCGAGCAGATCGAGTAAAACCATGCGATTTTCTATGCGATCGTCTACTACTAAAATTTTACGGCGTTTTCCTTGATAACCGACGATTTGATGAAGGTCGAGTTGTGCGGTGGGATTCGTGGTTTTGCATAATGCGGCAGGTAAGGTAATTTCAAAGCAAAAGGTCGAACCTTTTCCGAGTTCGCTTTGAACCTCAATTTCTCCTCCCATAAGGTTGACGAGTTGTCGAGTAATCGTCAATCCTAACCCCGTTCCTTCGGCTCGTTGGTTGGCCTCGCCCACCTGCTCGAAGGGTTTGAAAATTGTATCGATTTCTTCGGGAGGAATGCCAACTCCGGTATCTGTGATTTCAAAGCGAAGTTTTAAATATTGACGATCGCTTTTGGTTTGGCGGTCGATATTTTTAACTTTTAGGGTAACAGTTCCATGGGGTGTAAACTTCACAGCATTGCTTAACAGATTGAGTAAAACTTGACGCAGGCGTTTTTCATCGACTTCAACGCCAAGAGGCAATCCTTTTTCTTTTTCAAAGACTAATTGAATATCTTTTTGATGGGCGGCTATTCTCATGACACCCACGAGGTTGTTGAGAAACTCTGGAAAATTGACATCTTGGGGATAAAGTTCGATTTTGCCGGCTTCAATTTTGGCTAGGTCGAGAACATCGTTGATGAGGGTTAATAAATGCTGTCCGCTGTGATAAATAATGTTTAAACCATCTTTTTGAGTCCTGTCTAGGTCGGGTTTGTGTTTGAGGATTTGTGCGTAACCGAGAATGCCGTTGAGAGGAGTGCGAAGTTCGTGGCTCATATTGGACAAAAACGTACTTTTGGCTTGATTAGCAACTTCGGCTTTTTCTTTAGCAATTAACAATTCGGCGGTTCGCTCTTCAACTCGTTGTTCTAAGGTGCTAAATAGGGTTTGCAAATCGTTAGCCATGCGATTGAAAGATTGAGCCAATTCTCCGACTTCATCGGTTCGATCGATATCTACGGTTTGATTTTGTTCCCATTGTCCTTGACTCATATTTTTGGCGGCTTGGTTTAATTTTGAAATCGGACGGGTAAGCCAACGTGCGGTCAAGATACCTAAAGTTGTGGCGATAATTAAAGCTAAAAGACATAGGGCAATAGTGATTCTTATGTTCCTATACATTTCTCCCATAAAGGCGATTTTAGGGACGATAATCACAATCGTCCAGTTGGGGCTGGGGATTTCAGGATTTGAGGATTTTAAGGGAATTGTTCGCATCCAGTATTTTTGGTGATTTAGGCTGAATTGCAAGCGTCCCGATCGATTGTTATCTGGAGGGAGGTTTTGCCAGTGATGGCTTGCAAATGCGATGACTGAATCGCGGCTTTGGCTCGGTTTCAACCGCTGGAACGTTCCATAATAGTTTTCGATGTCGCCCTTTGTGTATTCAGGAAGGAGAAATAGCGGCTCGTCAACTGAGTTTGCGATAAGTTTTCCGGCTTCGTCAATTAGAACAATTCGACAACCTTCGCAAATGTTTAGAGATTGCAAAAAATCCTGTAGTAGTGTCAAGTCTACGTTGACGGCCAAAACGCCCTGTAACTTGCCTTCTTCATCGAAAAATGGGGCGTAGTTACTCACGCCTAATGTTGGGGTTTTTCCAATTTGAAAGGGGTTCGTCCAACCGAGGGTTCGATCGCGCACTGCACCGCGATACCACGGACGCTCTCGAACGGGGAATTTTTCGATCGAAAATACCTCTTCGCTGGGATGGCCTTCTTCGTCCAAAAAGGTGATAATCAAGCGATCGATGAGGTTCGGATCGTTATAGGAATATTGAATGTAGTCTCCATCTGGATATTGCGAATATCCTGTTAGACTCAAGCGGTGAACGACTTGAAACGTTCCATCTGGTAAACCCAAGAGAACGGAACTTATGGTTTCAAATTGCTTCAGGCGTCTCCAGAGGAGTTGTTTGATTTTCTCTTGATTGTTTAAAGGAATTTCTTCACGGCGAACGGCTTCAAGGTTCAGTTTATTAATTTCGATGGCGACCTGAAGCTCTTGTTGAATATATAAGGTTACTCGCGCAGCTACTTCGGTCATCAAGCTATCTGAGAGGTTTTCGACCGCCTGCTTGCCACTGCGATAGGATAAATAACCGACTAAGCCAACGCTTCCGAGGAGTTGCAACAGGAAGGGAATGACTAATACTGTGCAAATCGACAGTTTAGGAAAGATTGACCGTTTGTCGGGTTTCGTGTCAGCCATTTTAGTGTTGCGGAGTCAATCGCCTATAGAGGCGAACGGTCGTTCGCCCCTGTGGTTTCGTTTTAAGTTGACTTTTTGACTAAAATTTAATCGACTGAATGGATTTTTTGAGTGGGAATTTTATGATATAGTAAAATTCTGGCTTCTTTAATACCTATCTCAAACAAGAAACAACGTTTAAATAAATCAAGTTTTCCCAAAAGGAGCTGGTTTCGGATGGATGGTCTGGCAATATCAAATAGGTTGTGCGATCGCCGGCGGGTAAAAAGGAAACTGGGAAACGGTAAAGGCGCACTGAAATAAAGGTTTCAGGATTTTTAGCTGTGTTTGAAACGGAGTAGTCTCGAGACTACTCCGTTCGCGGAAAGGGGGCTTACGCTTTTGTAAAGCCCAATCCGTTTTCCTGGGCGTAACGTTCCATAAAGCGCATGAAGCGATCCCATTCCGCTACAGACTTGATCGCCAAAATAGCTTCGAGGGCTTCGGGTTGACCGTTGACGAACTTTCCTTTAACTTCTCTCGTCACCAGTTCGCCTTCTTCGTCGATCATATACATCCCCGTGATTTCTTCTGCGAAATCTTGTTCGAGGGCGTTGGGTTTTTCAAAATAAAAAATCGCGCGTCCGTTGGTTCCGTCTTTCGATCGCGTCAAACGCACGTCGGGAACGATTTCTTCTTTAACACCTCTTGCAAACTCGATATGAGCCATAAAGCCACCATAAACAACTCTGTGAGGAAGAACGCAATCGGGCTATAACATCGAGATCGATCGTCAACTGCAACGGTTCGATCGAGCCGTTTATGGATAATGCAATTGTGCGATCGATCGACCTGCAATCTCCTGCGACGGCGTAACTCCCGCAAACTTCAAGTTAACACAGTCGGCGGCCTTGACGATAGGTCGTTGAAAGGTGGCGAGGAAGGACTTGAGTAATCTGCTGTTTCTGGAATTATCGCATCGTTAACGGCAACCCAAGGGCAAATTCTCTACGATCCCTCTAGAATATCGTCGAGTTCTTGACCTTCGGGGAGTTCGACGAAGACGCGATCGCCGGCTCGAACGCCGTCGAGAATTTGTACGCGATCGCCGAGGGTGGGTCCGATGGTGACGGGTTGAAATTCGGCGCGATCGCCCTCCTCGGGAACCAACACCCCAGTTTCGCCGCGACGGGTGACGATGGCGCGAATGGGTAACACTAAGGCGTCGGAGAGTCGATCGCCGAGAAAGGTCAAATCCACGTTCATCCCCGATCGCAGTTGGTCTTCGCCCGTGAGAACGTCCAAACGCACCTGAAATAGCGTCACGTCTCGTTCTTCGATGGCTTCCGGGGCAATAATCTTAACTCGTCCTTCAAATACCTCGTCTGGATAAGCGTCGGCGACGATTTCCACGGACTGGCCGGTGTAGACTTGGCTGATATCCGCTTCGGGAACCTTCGCCAAGACTTCCAACCCCTTGGCTAAGGCGACGATGGAGGTGGAAGTAGCGGAACTCACGTTAGAGGCGGAGGTGGCTGGGGTGACGAAGGCGCCTTCGTCGGCGTAGCGTTGGGCGATAATCCCCGGAAAGGGTGCTCGAACTCGCGTGTCTTCCAACTGCACTTCGTAATATTGCACTTGGGCTTCGGCTTCCATGACATCAGCTTGGGCGGCGGCGATGTCTTCGGGGCGAGTTCCGTTAAGTAATTCGTCGAGGCGGCTTTGGGCTTCTTCGAGGGAGGCTCTGGCGGAGGTGACTTCGGCTTCGGCGCGATCGATCTCTTCGGTTCGGGCGCCGTTTCGCAACCGTTCTAATCGCCGTCGGGCTTCTTGGGCGGAGGCGCGAACCTGTTGCAAACTGGCGCGGGCGCGGCGTTCTTCGTCGATAGCGCGATCGAGATCCTGTCGAGAAATCGCGCCGTCTCGATACAGTTGTTGGTTGCGGCGCACGTCTTGTTGAGCCAACGCCAGGCGCGATTCGACTTCCGCAACAGCGGCGTCGGCGCGTTCGACGGCGGCTTCAGCTTCGGCGATGTCTTCGCGGCGACTTCCGGCGCGAAGTTCCGCCAGTTGTGCTTGCGATCGCTGTAACTGCGATCGCGCTTGACGCACCCCCGCCCGGGCGCGATCGATCTCTTCGGGGCGGGCGCCGTTTTCCAATTCCGCTAAGTTCGCCCGGGCGCGATCGAGTCGGGCTTGGGCTTGCGCCAGTTGTGCGGCGACTTCCTGGCTTTCCATTTGGGCGACGACTTCTCCTCGAGAAACGCGATCGCCCTGTTCGACGAACAGACGTTCGAGGCGCCCTTGTACTTTCGGGCTGAGGTTGACGCGCTGTTCCGGTTGTACTTCTCCGGTGGCTTCAATTTGTACCGTCACGTCGGCGGCTTCTACGGGAACCGTGAGTTCTGTGAGATTTTCGATTTGAGCGGTGGGGTTTCGCCGCGAGACGATGGCGACTGTACCGACACCGAGAACGCCCGCAGTGACGAGTCCGGCGATCCAAGGGGTAGGATTGTTGAGTTTTCCAACGATCGGAAGCTGCATAAATATACCGGACATCTGTGGACGAACCAATTCAACGAAATAGACCTTCTCGATCTTGGTATACCAAATTCTCAAAGAGAGGGTTTCGAGCGAAAACTGGTAAGGCGAGTGGGAGGGATGTGTCAGTTTTTCAACTGGCTGAGTTCGACGTGCTATCGTTTTCTATTCCATTGTAGATAAGGCATCTCGCCATCTCCAAGGGCAAAAACCCGCGAAGGAGACGGGTTTTCCGAACGGGGCAACCTTGCGGCCAAGACGGCGATCTCGTTGAGTTTAATTCTTGTCTAACGGATAGTTTTTGGCTGGAAACTTTTAAAATTTACGTCCAAAACGATAGCGTTTCCTTGTCTTAAAAATATACTGATTTTTTAAGTTTCTCGAACGACGAGAGGCGATCGATTCTGCGATTTCGGTCTTTGACGAACGCTCGATCGACTTTCCACGCCCTCGATCGAAAAGATTTTTTACCACAAAACACATATTAAGTCAATAGTTTTTTCGATATGTTTCGCTTCGTTACGAGCGATCCCCGGATGCTGGTAGAAGGCAAACCCGACTTGATAGCATCGTAAGAATCTCGAACGATAAGGCGAGCGCCCGAGAAGGGGGCGATCGAAAACATGGAGATCGAATGTCTGCCCTATGGCGTCGGTCATACAAACGAAGGTATTAGTTTGTGGGTGCGAATCGGCCCCCATCGCGTCCTGCTCGATTGTGGACTGGAAACCTTAGACCCTCTCATTTCAGAAGACGGCCGCCTGCGCGTAGCCGACTCTGTTATCTGTACCCACGCCCATGCTGACCACGCCCAGGGACTGTTGCCCCTGCATCGCATCGCGCCGCACCTCCCCATCTACGCCAGCGAAATCACGGCGGAGTTGTTGCCGCTGAACTGGCTGGAGGAGGAAAAAGTGCCGTCCTTTTGTCAGGGATTGCCTTGGCGAACCCCAGTCGAGATTGCAGAGGATTTGTGGGTAGAACTGTTTCCCGCCGGACATCTTCCGGGGGCGTCGGTGGTACGGTTGACCTATCACGGTCGCGATCGCACCTATTCAGTGGTGTATACAGGAGACTTTCTCCTGTCCAACTCTCGCTTAGTAGACGGGTTGCCCCTAGAAGAGTTGCGAGGTTGGCATCCCGACGTTCTCATCAGCGAAGGGAGCTACGGCACCGCCCGCTATCCCAAACGGCGCACCCAGGAAAACCAACTAGCAGAGCGGATCGATCGCGCTCTCAACGAAGGTTACGGGATTCTCATGCCCGTTCCGAGGCTGGGCTTGGGACAAGAACTGTTAATGTTACTGCGATCGCACCACCACTTTACCGGGCGAGAGATCGATTTGTGGGTTGAGGAGAGCGTGGCGGCGGGGTGCGATGCCTATCTCGAAATTTTGCCCCACCTGCCCACCTCCGTACAGAACTTCGCCCGTCACCAACCCCTATTTTGGGACGATCGCGTGCGTCCGCACATGAAGCGTCTAACCGCGATCGATCTACCCCAACTCCGCGACGCCCCTTGTATCGTCTTAACCGATCTCGATACTGACTTAACCCCTTACTGTGAGGCGATCGATCGAAACTGGCTGGTACTGCGTCCCCTCACTCCCGGCTATCCCATCCCCGAAAGCAGCATCGACGAACTGCCCAACCTGCGCGTCGAAACCTACCTTCTCAGCGAACATTGCGATCGCTCCGGCACCACCCAACTCATCCACAACCTGCGTCCCCAGCACGTCGTTTTCGTCCACGGTTCCGCCAACTATCTCGCCGATCTCACCAACCTCGAAGAACTGCGAAACCGCTACCAACTCCACTATCCCTCCGTGGGCAAACTGGTGGAACTGCCCTTACGAGAACAGCGTCCCCAAGCCGAACTCCCCGATAGTCACTACGAAGGAGAACTGACCGAACAGGAGGCTTATATTACCATCACCTTACCCCCGTCATTGGCTCGCGATCGTCGCTGGCAAACCTTCGCCGACACCGGACTCGTGGAAACGCGCTGGCAGGGGGACGAACTGGTACTGCGGGGGTTATCGCAGCGGGAACTGCTCGATCGCGATCGATACGTTCCGCCCCATCTCGCCTGTTGTGCCAACTGTCGCTACTACCGGGGACAGCGATGTTTCAACCCCGACTCTCCCCTTCACGGGTTTAAAGTCACTCCCGACGGGAGTTGTCCGGTGTTTCAGCCCGTTGAGGAGGAGATGGATTGAGGGGATGATGGGGAGAAGGGGAGAAGGGGAGATTTCACATCATCCGGTCATCACATCATCTCCTCATCACTTCTTAAAGCACCTCGCGCCCTAAATAGGGTTGCAGCACCTCGGGAACGCGAATCGTGTTGTCCGGTAACTGGTAGTTTTCCAAAATTGCCGCCATCGTGCGACCGATCGCAAGTCCCGAACCGTTGAGAGTGTGGGCGTATTGGGTTCCCTTTTTCCCTTTTTCCTTGAAGCGGATATTACCCCGTCGCGCTTGGAAATCACCGAAATTCGAGCAACTGGAAATTTCGCGATAGGTTCCCGAGGCGGGCAACCATACCTCTAAGTCATAACACTTGTTGGCGCCGAAGCCCAAATCTCCCGTACAGAGTTCGATGACGCGATAGGGCAGTTTCAACGCCTGTAAAATCGCCTCAGCATCTCGAACTAACGATTGATGTTCCTCTTGGGAGGTTTCCGGACGCACCACTTTCACCAATTCCACTTTATTGAACTGGTGCAGTCGAATCAATCCTCGAGTGTCTTTCCCGTAGCTTCCGGCTTCGCGACGGAAACAGGGGGTATAGGCGCAGTGGTAAATGGGTAACTCGTCAGAGGAGAGGATTTCGTCGCGATAGAGGTTAGTGAGGGGAACCTCCGCCGTCGGCGTTAACCAAAGGTCGTCTGAGTCGCATTTGAAGCTTTCTTCGGCGAATTTGGGCAATTGTCCCGTGGCTTGTAACGAGGCGCTGTTGATGAGGAAGGGGGGAATGACTTCCGTGTATCCGGCGGCGATTTGTCGGTCTAGCATGAAGCTAATCAGCGCCCGTTCTAAGGCTGCGCCAGCGCCGAGAAGGGCGACGAAGCGACTTTGGGCGACTTTTACGGCGCGATCGACCGCTAGAATCCCCATTTTTTCCGCGATATCCCAATGGGGCAGAATTTTCTCGTTGTCGGGTTTGTGTTGGTCTCCCCAACGGCGAATTTCCACGTTTTCCGTTTCGTCTTTTCCGGCTGGCGTGGAATCGCTGGGAAGGTTGGGAAGGTTTAGCAACAGGGTTTCGAGTTGGCTTTTGAGTTCCTTCTCTTGAGGTTCGAGGGCGCCGAGTTGCGTTTTAACCTGGTTTCCTTCTGCTTTGAGGTTTTGAATCTCTTCGCCTTTGGGGTCGCTTCCGGATTTGATTTTTTGTCCGATCGCTTTCCCGATTTCGTTGCTGCGGGCTTGCAGTTGCGATCGCTGCGTTTCTAAGTCCCGTTGTTGGCGATCGAGTTCGACGATCTCCGTAATATCGTAGCCGTTACCGCGCAGAGCGAGTTGGTCTCGGACGGCTTCAGGGTTGTCTCGGATGAGTTTGATGTCTAGCACGATTCGCGAAGAGGTAAATAAAATCTTTCAATTGCCGATAAAAGTTAAGCTATCAGGTTTTGCACTCGTTCCGCATCTGTTCGATCGCCTGGATTTGTAAAGTTGGCGCGATCGCCGACGAGAAATCAGAAAGCCGCTCGGTATCCTAGTATTACCTTAATCCGCGAGAAGGCTCACGTTGTAATCTTTGATTCAACGTTGAGATGAATCGCGGCAACACCTGTGGTACAATCGCGCCAAGTGACTCAATGGTGTCATGCTGGTATTTGAGGCCAAGCTAGAAGGAGCCAAAGACCAGTACGAACGGCTAGATGAGGCTATTCGGACGGCTCGGTTTGTTCGTAACAGTTGCCTGAGATATTGGATGGACAACAAGGGAGTTGGACGGTATGAACTAAGCGCCTATTGTGCGGTTCTTGCCCAAGAGTTTCCTTGGGCAAAAAAGCTGAACTCAATGGCTCGTCAAGCCTTGGCGGAACGAGCCGGGTCAGCTATAGCTCGCTTCTACGAGAACTGCAAGAAAAACCATCCCGGCAAAAAAGGGTTCCCTAAATTCAAGAAGCATAAAACTCGCGATTCAGTTGAGTACAAAACCTCAGGTTGGAAGCTGTCAGAGGATAGAAGGACGATTACCTTTACTGACGGATTCCAGGTGGGCAGCTTCAAAATGTGGGGGACTCGTGACTTACATTTCTACCAGTTAAAGCAGATTAAGCGGGTGAGAGTGGTCCGTCGCGCTGATGGATACTACGTTCAGTTCTGTATCGACCAAGAGCGCCTGGAGAAACGAGAAGCGACCGGAAAAACGGTCGGGTTAGATGTCGGACTGAATCATTTCTACACCGACTCAGACGGTCAGACCGTGGAAAATCCCAGAAACCTAAGAAAGTCTGAGAAAGCTCTCAAACGCCTTCAACGTCGATTATCTAAAACCCAGAAAGGGTCTAAGAATCGACAGAAAGCTAGAAATCGATTCGCGAGAAAGCATCTCAAGGTAAGTCGGCAGCGTAAAGACTTTGCCGTCAAAACGGCATTGTGCGTCGTCCGGTCTAACGACTTGGTCGCCTATGAGGACTTGAACGTGCGAAACATGGTAAAAAACCATAATCTCGCTAAATCGATCTCCGATGCTGCCTGGTCAACGTTCCGCCAGTGGGTGGAGTATTTCGGTAAGGTGTTCGGGGTAGCAACGGTTGCTGTTGCTCCCCAGTACACGAGCCAGAATTGCTCTAACTGTGGGGAGAACGTTCAAAAGTCTCTATCAACGAGAACCCACCGCTGTCCTCATTGTGGTTTGGTCATTGATAGAGATTGGAATGCAGCCATCAATATCCTTGAATTAGGATTGCGTACCGTAGGGCATACGGGAACTAACGCCTCTGGAGATATCGACCTCTGCCTTGGTGGGGAAACTCCTCAAGGTAAGTTGAGTCGTGGAAAGAGGAAACCTCATCAGTGATGGTGGGAATCCCACGCTATATTCTTTGAATTAGCGTGGGAGGATGTCAATTATTGCTCGAGAGTTTTTGAATACAGGCTATGAAACAGCTCCTCCAATCGATCGAACTCGCTAAACGCTACCTCCGAGGTATGGCGTTGGCAATATTGGCAGCGATCGCCCTGTTTGCGATCGCCACCCCCGCCTACGCCACGGGGGTTTACGATATGCCCTTCCTCTCTCCCGGCGATTCCACCTGGGTTATCGACGACGGAAACGCCATCAGTCGCATCAACGAAAGCCAACTCAGCCAAGCCTTCGACGAACTCAGCCAAGACACCGGAACCGAAGTTCGCGTCGTGACGATTCGCCATGTAGATTACGGCGAAACCATGCAAAGTTTCACCGACGCACTGTTTGAAAAATGGTTTCCCACCCCAGAAGCCCAAGCCAACCAAGTCTTACTCACCCTCGACGTGGTGACGAACAACGCCGCCATTCGCGTGGGAGAGGCGGCGGCAGAAACCCTCAACCCGGAAATTGCCGAAAGTGTCGCCCAAGAAACGCTGTTATATCCGCTCATTGAAGGGGATAAATATAACGAGGCATTTGTGGGAGCAAAAGACCGTTTAGTTGCCGTATTGTCCGGCGAAACCGACCCCGGAGCGCCCGAGTTAAACAACAACGTTCAAGTGGAAGGAACCTTCGCCACGGCGGAAGAAACAGAAGCGCAGAAAAGCAATTCTACTACCGTTGTTATCGTGTTGTTGATTGCTGCGACGGTGATTCCGATGGTGACGTATTTTGTTTTATATCAGTAAATACTCGCCATTAAAAGTTAATAACAACCATAAAACCTCGAGGTTTTATGGTTGTTATTAATGCTTAAATTACCTCTAATTATCTAGATTAAAAAAACGATATTTAAAAATCCCGCAACCGCCTTGTTTAAAAGGCAGCTACGGGAGACAAGGCAGAAGGAGAAAACCCCCTACAGCGTGAGAGATTGCGGGTTGTTTTCAATGAGGTCGGCCAAATCTTTCAAGAACGCCGCCGCGTCCGCACCGTAAATAATGCGGTGGTCGCAGGAGATGTTCACTTGCATTTGACGTTTGACCCCCATCAAGCCGTCGTCCGTCGCGACCACTTGCGGACGAGAGGCACCGATGGCGAGAATCGAACCCTGTCCGGGGGGAACGATGGCATCAAAGCGATCGACCCCAAACATTCCCAAATTCGATAAAGTAAAAGTCCCAGTGCTATATTCGTCCGGTTGCAGTTGTTTCGATCGCGCCCGCGCCACGAGATCCTTCCACGACCGAGACAGCGAATAAATATCCATCTGGTCGGCATCGCGCATCACTGGCGTAATCAAACCGCCTCCGGGCATAGCCACCGCCACCGCCACATTAATGTTGCCGTTGTACTGAACGCCCTGTTCCGTATAACGAGCATAAAGTAACGGGTGTTTCTGCAACGTCACCGCCACCGCTTTCGCCAGTAGCCCCGTCATCGTCACGCCCTTCGATTTAATTTGCTTGTAGAGGGCATCTAAATTGTCCGTGGTGATAGTGTATCCCACACGGAAAGACGGAATTTGCAAGCTGGCCGTCATATTCCGCACCACAGCCCCTTGGAGCGTGTTGAACGGAACCACCTGACCCAAGGGGGCGCTAGTAGCCGCCGGAGCCGTCGTCGTAGGGGCTTGCGCCGGAACCGCCGGAACCGCCGACGGCGCCGGAGCCGAAGGCATCTGAGCCACAGCCGTTGCAGCCGGCTGGACAGGTTGTCCGGCCGCCGCTTGCACGTCTTCAGCCACAATCCGACCGTAAGGACCGCTTCCTTGCAGTCCTTTCAAATCGACTTTCAACTCTTTCGCCAACTTCCGGGCGCGAGGAGAAGCCACCACGCGGCCGCCGTTTTGACCGCTAGCCGCCGCTTGAGAGGCGCCGTTTTGTGCCGTGGCTGCGGCCGGCGTCGGTTCGGGAGTTGACGGCGTTTCCGAAGCGGCCGCCGTGGAGGATTGCCCTTGTTGCTGTTGCTGGGCTTTTTGCTTAGCTTCTTCGATTTCCGCTTCCGTTTCCGCTAACAGGGCGATAGTACCGCCAACGGGGGCGACTTCGCCTTCTCCGACAACGATGGTCGCTAGAATCCCTTCGTAAAAGGACTCCACATCCATGTCAGCTTTATCCGATTCGACGACAACCACCGTTTCGCCTTTTTCCACCTTGTCCCCTGGGGATTTCGTCCAAGAGACGATTTTGCCTTCAGTCATGGTGGAACTTAAGGCAGGCATAAAAATTTCGTGGATCATAAGGGGACTTCCCGCGCTCTACACTTGAGGAAAACTACCGTTTGCAAATACCCAAAGATACCATGTTGCGGGGGCGAGGTGATGGGGAGCCGGGGAGAGGGGGAGAAAGGGAGATGGGGAGATAGGAAGAAATTGTCTCTCCTCATCATCCCCTCATCCCATCATCCCCTCATCCCATCATCCCCTCATCCCCTAAAGTTCTCCGCGAACTTCGATGATTTCTCCGTCTTTAATTAGGATTTCAGTTTGTAGTTTTTGAATCAAGTTATCGCCTTGTCCGGCATAAAACAGACTTTCAATTTGTCCTTGGTTGACCTCACGATCGAGTTCGACGGTTTCGACTTGTTGCAATTGTTGTAAAACTTGGTTTTTCTGCTCTAGCAACTGGCTTTTACGCTGGTTGACTTGAATTTGCAGGTTGTCGATTTGTTGTTGGACTTGGGGTCCGGGGGGTTGCAGTCCTTTACTTTTCAGTTCCGTGACGGCTTTTTGAGCTTGCATTTCAAGCTGTTGAAGCTGACTGTCGAGTTGAGCGATCTGCCTTTGCAGTTGTTCTTGGGCTTCTTCTTTCCAGCGGGGCGTGACGATCGCCTTAATCGTCACGTTCCGTTTCAGGAGTAATTTCGAGTTATCCAGTTCCATGAATCTTTAAAGGCTGTCCTGTGCAAAAGGTCGAAAATGGGTTCGAGGCGGGCAGCGGTGCGGCTCACTCGAACATCTTGTCAATCGTATCGCGGTAACGTTCCCGAACGACAGGCCGTTTGATTTTTAACGTCTGCGTCATGGTTCCGTTTTCGATGGAAAACGAGTCGAGAATCAGCCGAAAGGGGCCGATGCGATCGTCGGCGCGATAACCGGGGCGGTTCTTCACTTCGCGGTTGAGTTCGCTGCGGAACAGTTTCGTCACGCGATCGTCCTCGATATTCACAGGCGGCGTTCCTTCGTCGTTGGCGGACATCCCCTGTTCTGTCGCCCATTGAGACAAAGCTTTCCAGTTGGGGACAATTAAGGCGCCGAGTTGTTTGCGATCCTGTCCCACCAACATAATTTGGTCGATGTAAGCACTGCGAACGCAGGCGTCTTCGATGGGTTGGGGTTCGATATTCTCGCCGTTACTGAGAACGATGGTATCTTTCGCCCGTCCCGTCAATACCAGGTATTTTCCGGGGACTAAACGCCCCAAATCTCCCGTGTCGAACCAACCTTGCGGATCGATCGCCTTTTGGGTGGCTTCCGGGTTGCGGTAGTATTCTTTCATAATTTGCGGACCGCGTGCCAACACCAAACCCGTTTCGCCTTCGGGTAAAACCTGCCGCGTTTCAGGATTGACGATGCAGATTTCAGTGTCGATGACCGGGGGACCCGAGGAACCCTGTAAATTTTCCCACGCCCGCCGCACGGTCAAGACGGGGGAGGTTTCGGTTAAGCCGTAGCCGACGAGGAGGTTAATACCGATCGCCTCGAAAAAGACATCGATATGGCGGGCTAGGGAACCGCCGCCGCTAATGAGATATTTGACGTTTCCCCCGGTGGCGGCGCGAACTTTGGAATAGACTAATTTACTTGCGAGGCGGTGGAGGGGAGACAGGGCGGCTTTTTTGGCTTTGGCTTTGAGGCGTTGCAGTTTGGAGGGGGGCGTGGCGTCTAAGGTCAAGCCTTGGCTGAGATGTTTGGCTTCGATGTAGCGTTGGCTGATGTCGATGAAGAAGTTGGCGAGTTTTTGTTTGTTGGGAGGCTGTTCGCGGAAAGTTTTTTGAACTCCTTCATAGATGGATTCCCAGAGTCGCGGAACGCCGACCATGACATGGGGTTTGTGCTGTTTGAGGTCTTTTTTGAAATGGCGAATGCTGGTGTAAAGCACCGTGCAACCTTGGGAGAGGAGGTAATATTCACAGGTGCGTTCGTAGGCGTGCCAACTGGGGAGGATGCTGAGGGCGCGATCGCCGGGGTTGGGGGGGAAAATGCTGCGAAAGGCGTTAATTTGATGCAAGAAGTTGCCGTGGGTCAGCATTGCACCTTTGGGTCGTCCGGTGGTTCCGGAGGTGTAGATGAGGGTGGCGAGGGTTTCGCGAGTTGTGCTGGAAGGGTGGAATTCTCCGGAGGCGCCCCGTTCCATGAGTTGGTTGAAGTTGAGGAGTTGTAAGGGGCTGTCTTCGGTGGGGGATTCGTCGGAGAGTAAGACGACCCAGGTTAGGCTGTCGCTGAGTTTGAGGCTGTCGTCGGTGGCGGATTGGAGTTTTTTTAGGGTGGCGAGGTCTTCGACGACGAGGCCGGAACTTTGGCTGTGTTGGAAGATATAGAGGAGTTCGTCGCGATCGGCTTGGCTCGATCGCACCACGTTCGCCGCGCCTGCGGCCAGGATGCCTTGGTCGGCGACGAACCAACGGGAGCTATTTTCGGCGAATAAGGCGATTCGGGGCGGTTCTTCGGCGAACTGTACGCCTAATGTTTGCAGTCCGGCGGCAAACTGGCGAATTTGCTGCCACAGTTGACGGTAACTGAGGCGCAGGTCCTCGGGGTGGTGGGGGTCGTGTAAGGCGGTGAGTTGGCCGAAGCGATCGGCGGCGATCGACCAGACTTCGGTTAGGGTATGGGCTTGGCTGTAGTCACTGCCTTTGTTGTAGTTGACCTGTTCGCGATCGGTCAGTTCTCGGTGAGAGGCAACGGCTCGATTCATAGTAGATGGGAATGATTGCGAATTTCTTTCAACTTTAATATCTGCGGGGTTTTACGGAAACTCTGGGGCGGGTGTGACAGCCGTGAGATCGATCGATGTTGGGGGGAGGGGCAGGGGGCGATCGAGAATGATAACCTTAGATTATATTTTTTTGGAACTCAAAATTAAATGCTTGCAATAATTTTTACTTACAAAAAAGCTTTTCATAATTTTTTGAACAAAAATCACCCAATTATTGCAAATAAAAAATAATTATACTTCAAAAAGCTATAGGTTGTCACTAGGGAACGAAACCCAACTTTCCAACCCTAGCTGTAAAGAAATATGACAATGTGAGGCATTTGCCGTAAAAAACCGGGTGGGGAAGGCGAGAGAATTATAGAAGCCGTCACGGGCTGTTGTGAATTGGGGAAAGGTCATGTTGAAAAAACGAGTGGGTTTGGGGATTATTGGTTTTCTCAGCCTTGTGAGTCTTAGCAGTCTGACTACCAGTGCTGTGGCTCAAGACTCTCAAGGAAATACAATCACTCACGGTTGCGGGACGGGATGTCGCGTGAACGCTACTCGAATCAGCGATGTGGAAACGATTCGCTTGTCCGACGGTAGTACCGTCAACACCGCACTCTTTCAAACCGAACAGATTCGAGACTACGGAACCCCGAGTCAATACGTTGCGTACACTCAAACCCCGCGTTTTTTTGCAGACTGTTCGAGGCGTAGGGTGGGGTCTAACTTAGGAGAAGATTTCGTTCCCAATCCCGACTGGTGGATGCAACTGAGAGGGGACGACTCGGACTATGCCACGGTCAATGCAGGGCGAGGCTATTATTTTGATGAATTATGCCCGCAAACACGCTAAATTTTCCAGAAATTCCTACATGATTCGCTCTGTTTACCCTCGCGTCACCGTTAGCAGTAGTACACCCGTCCGGGGGACGCCAGGCTGCGAGTTATAAATCCGCTTTCAAATGGCTGTACTCTTTAATCAAAATATCAGTATTATACGCCCAGACCTTGCGTGCTTTTACGCACCAATTAACTGCTTACTGCTTGGATTTCCAAGAAATTAACAAAATACAAATAAAGAGTATAAATTGTATAAATTAGGGCTTTCTGAGTTTGAGGCGATCGACACCCAGATTTTGTATTCCAATTAATAAATTACACCCTAATCTCAGAAGACTCTGAAATCAATACAAAACAAATCAATTCCAAAAAAATACGGCTTCACCCTTAATGGCTTCAAGCAGACAGTTACACAAGTGTCACAAAAAATTGCTGGATCTCTTGCGATAGAGTCATGTTTGTTGCTATAAAAAAAGAAGGTAAATAAATTGTAAGTAGGTTTATCCAAATGTTACGGCAATTCCTAGCTATTGCATTAGTTGTCACAAGTCTCTTTGTAGCTACACCACGAGCGAGCTATGCAGGTGAATTGAATCAAAATTATCCAAGCAACTACTATATAGAGAACTACGAGACATCCTCGAACATTTTGCAAAATTGCTGGAACGGAGAGCCTAAAAATATGCTAGAAAAAATTGTGTGTGAATCGATCGAAGGGGGAGCAGTGATGTTAGGTTCGGCAGGAGTCGCCGTGGGGATTTGCTATGCAGCAGATGCCTTAGCTAGTGCTGTATTTCCTCCAGCAGCAGCTTTAGCACCAGTTTGTAGTACAGCAGGTGTAGCGAGTTTAAGTGCAGCGAGTGGGAGTTCTAACCTTGTAGGAAAAGGAATTAAAGCATTTGCCCACTAAAATCTAGCTGAATTGAACGTTTTAGGAAAAAGCGAGCCAAACGCGCCAGTTTAGCCATAAGCTCGCTTTTTTTATTCCCCCAAATCCCTACACTCTTCCAACGCTTCCCAAAACTGCGCTTCCGCTGCTTCCGATACCTCAAACCGATAGTTGAGATACGCCACTTGGCAGGACATCCAACCGGGTGATGCTATAGTGACCCATCTTGCGGTAATTTGACACCACTGGCTTTAACGTCTTCCGGGTCTCTGTGGTTTTTCAAAAAAAAACACCGCGATGCTATTGACAAATTTATCAAAAAATGATACGAAAGGGTCGATCGCCTATCTCGAGGGCGATCGAGAAATCCTCAGTTCCTACCCTCAACTCTGGCGAGAGGGGCGACAAATTTGCAGCGGACTGCGAGACACCGGACATCCCCCCAGAACGCCGATAATCCTAGCCTGCGACCAGCTTTCTAACCTTTTGCCGGCCTTTTGGGGCTGTCTCTTCAGCGGTTGGATTCCCCTGATTGTGGAAGTTCCCCCCACCACCGACAGCCCCAACCCCGCCCTCGCCAAACTCGAAAAAATCTGGGAATTTCTGGAAAAACCGCCGATTCTTATCGATTCCCCCGAGGCAAAACCCTTTCGCCAGTTCGCCCCCGTCTACGACATCGCTTCACTTCGGGACTTCGACGCCGCCACGACCCTCTATCCCAGTCAACCGGACGACGTGGCCTTTCTAACCCTCACCTCAGGAAGTACGGGACTCCCCAAATGCGTGAGACTCACCCATCGCAACGTCATCGCTAGGGCGATGGCCACCAACCGCCTCAACGGACATCGCTCCGATGATATCGCCTTCAACTGGCTTCCCTTCGACCACATCGGCAGTCTATCAGACTGGCATATTCGCTGTATTCTCGCCGGGTGTTCCGTGGTCTACACCTCCAAAGATGCCGTGTTGCGCGATCCGTTATTCTGGTTAGAGACGATCGATCGCTATCGCATCACCCATAGCTGGGCGCCGAACTTCGCCTATCGCCTTCTCGCCAACGCTTTAGAAACTCAGTCTGAGAAAACTTGGGATTTATCCTGCGTTAAATTTCTTCTCGCTGCTGGCGAAACCCTCTCCCAATCCGCCATCGGCGACTGTCTGAGGCGACTCGCTCCCTACGGTGTCCGCCCCGACGCGATTCGCCCCGCTTTCGGAATGGCGGAACTCGCCTCCGGCGTCACTTACTATCAACCCACTCCCGACGCCCCCCTTCAGTTTTACGCCATCGAGAAAAACCGTCTCGCGGGTTCGGTCTCCCCTTCTGCTTCTGGGTCCTCCTCTTCCAATCATTTGACCGTCGCCGACTTGGGAACGCCGATTTCTGGGGTTCGTTTGAGAATTGTCGCCGAGGATGGAAGCGAACTCCCCGAGGATACGGTCGGACGGTTGCAGGTTGGCGGCGAGGTGGTGTTTGATGGCTACCACCGCAACCCGGAGGCGACGGCGAAGGTGATGCGAGAGGGCTGGTTCGAGACGGGAGATTTGGCGTTTCTCCACGAGGGGCGATTGGTTCTGGTGGGGAGAGACAGCGAAACGGCCATCGTTCGCGGTGTCAATTTCGCCTGTAGTGAAATTGAGGCGGTGGTGGAAGAACTCGAGGGGGTGGAGGCTTCTTATACTGCGGCTTGTCCGGTTTGCGTTTCTGAGGCGGTGGGGGAACAACTGGCGATTTTCGTCCATCTTGATGAGTCTTCTCAGGAACTGTCTCTGATTCGACAAATTCGCAAAAGGGTTTCGCTGGAAGTGGGGGTGACGCCGGATTTCGTGATTCCTGTGGAGAAGGCTGCGATTCCTAAAACGGCGATTGGGAAAATTCAACGCCGCCAACTCACTCAATTGTTCGAGGCGGGGAATTTTGACGAGATTGTGGGGCGAATCGAGGGGTTGCTGTCGGCGATTCCCCCGGTTCGAGTGAGTAACGATGGGGAACGGGATATTGCGGAGGTTTGGAAAGCGGTTCTGGGGATCGATCGTTTCGGCGTGACGGATAATTTCTTTGAGTTGGGGGGAAATTCGCTGAAATTGCTACAGGTTCAGCAGCAGCTTCAAGGTCGGTTTCATCGCGAGATTCCGGTGGCGGAGTTGTTTCGCTATCCGACTGTCGCCACGTTAGCGGGGTGGTTGGCGGAGTCTCCTGAGTCTGCGGTTTTGGGTTTGCAAGTTTCTGCGTCTGCGTCTCGTCTCCCTCGCGACACCGCTGATATTGCGGTGATTGGTTTGGCGGGGCGGTTTCCCGGTTCGGACGACCTGAAAAGGTTTTGGGAAAATCTCTGTGATGGCGTCGAATCGATTTCGCAACTGTCGGAGGCGGAGATTTTGGCGTCGGGGATTTCGCCGGACTTACTGAACCATCCTGATTATGTGAAAGCCAGTCCGATTCTTTCGGATGTGGAAGGGTTTGATGCGGAATTTTTCGGCTACTCTCCGAAAGAGGCGGCTCTTCTCGACCCCCAACAACGGCTGTTATTGGAATGTGCGTGGGAAACGCTGGAAAATGCGGGTTACGCCCCGAACGGCTATCCGGGTTCGGTGGGGATGTTTGCGGGAGGGGTGACGAATACTTATCTCCTCAATAATGTTTACCCCAATCGCCATCGCCTCGACGATATCGACGATTTGGGGGTGGTGACGCTGGATTCGGTGGGGGGATTTCAGTTGATGGTGGCGAATGATAAGGATTATCTCCCGACGCGGGTTTCTTATAAGCTCAATTTCACGGGTCCGAGTGTGAACGTTCAAACGGCCTGTTCGACTTCGCTGGTGGCGGTTCATTTGGCCTGTCAGAGTTTGCTACGGGGGGAATGCGACATCGCCTTGGCGGGTGGGGTGTCGGTTCGGGTTCCGCAAAAAGTTGGTTATCTATATAGAGAAGGATCGATCGTGTCGCCGGACGGATGCTGTCGGGCGTTCGATGAGAAGGCTGGGGGGACGATCTTCGGGAGCGGGGTGGGGTTGGTGGCGTTGAAACCCCTGGAACGGGCGATCGCGGATGGGGATAGAATTTATGCTGTGGTGAAAGGGTCTGCGATCGCCAACGATGGCGGTCAGAAGGTGGGCTATCTGGCTCCCAATGGCGACGGACAGGCGAGGGTGGTGTTCGACGCTTTGCAACGGTCGGGGGTTTCAGCAGATTCGATCGAGTATATCGAAACTCACGGTACGGGAACAGTTCTCGGCGACCCTATTGAAATTGCAGGGTTGACGCGGGCGTTTCGTCAGTTTACGCAAAATCGAGGCTTTTGTGCGGTGGGTTCGGTGAAAACCAATGTCGGACACCTGCAAATTGCTTCGGGAATTGTGGGCTTGATTAAAACGGTGTTAATGCTTCATCACGGGAAAATTCCCCCCAGTCTCCACTGTGACACCCCGAATCCGCAAATCGATTTCGCGAATTCTCCCTTTTTTGTGAATACGAAACTTCGGGATTGGAATTCTGGGAAACAGCCGCGACGGGCGGGGGTGAATTCGTTGGGTGTTGGAGGAACCAACGTTCATGTTGTTTTGGAGGAATCGCCGTCTCGGGATTTTGATGAGAATCGGGATTCGGCGAACTCTCGCCCGGTTTCGATTTTGACGCTTTCGGCGAAAACGGATACGGCGTTGCGGGAACTGGCGAAGAGATATGAGGCGGCGTTGGGGGATTTTCCGGATGCGGTGTTGGGGGATATCTGTTTTACGGCGAATACGGGACGAACTCATTTTGAGAAGCGTTTTGCGGCGGTGTCGGACAATGTTGAAGGGTTGCGTCGCCAACTGGGAGAGTTTGTCGGTGGGGGAATTTCTCGAACTTCGGTGAAGGCTGGGAAATGGGTGTTTCTGTTTCCGGGTCAGGGTTCGCAATATCCGGGGATGGGAAAACCGCTCTATGATAGGTATTCTATCTTTCGAGAGGCGATCGATCTCTGCGACGAGCTTCTCGATTTTTCTTTGGTGGAGGTTCTCTATGGAAATGGGGAACGGGAAACGGGAAACCTGGAAACTCCCTATGTTCAACCGGCTTTGTTTGCGGTGGAATACGCCTTGGCGAAGTTGTGGATGTCTTGGGGGGTGGTTCCCGAGGTGATGGGGGGTCACAGTTTGGGGGAATATGTGGCGGCTTGTTTGGCGGATGTCTTCAGTTTGGAAGATGGGTTGCGGTTGGTAGCGGCGAGGGGAAAATGTTTCGCGAAACTTCCGGCGAGGGGGGGTTTGTTGGCGGTGTTTGCTGGGGCGGAACGGCTGCGAGGGTTTTTGGTGAATACGAGACTGGAAATCGCGGCGTTTAATGGTTCTCGGAATACGGTGGTTTCGGGAAGTCGGGAGGAAATTGCATCGCTTGCTCGAGATTTGGAGGAATCGGGAATTTCTAGCACTGTTTTAAGGGTGTCTCACGGTTTTCACTCGGCTCTGGTGGAACCGATTTTAGAGGAGTTTGCGGAAATTGCTCGATCGATCGCCTACCGTCCGCCGCGACGAAAACTTCTTTCTATGGTGACGGGAGATTTTATCGATGCTGATATCGCGAATCCGGATTACTGGGTGCGCCATCTCCGCCAACCTGTCCGCTTTCAACAAGGGATTGACTCTCTTTCTCGTCAAGGCTATTGCTGTATTTTGGAGGTGGGAGCGAAACCCGTTCTGTTACCGATGCTTTCGGAGTTTGAAGGGGTGAAATTGGCGAGCTTGCATCCTAAAACACCTTGGAAAACGCTGTTAAAAACGGTCGCCCAACTCTACCGAAATGGGGTTTCGCTGAATTGGAACGCTATTGAATCTTCTGGGAATTACCGCCGTTTACCGCTTCCGACGTACCCGTTTGAACGAAAACGTCATTGGCTGGATGCGCCGTCTTCCGGTTCTCGATCTCCGATTTCTACGGTTGCTGTATCTGGAAATTCTTCGCTGTTGGGAAATCGCCTGTCTTCGCCGTTGGCGTCTCGAATTTTTCAAAATTCTCTAAGTCTGGAAACTCATCGGTTTTTTGAAGATCACACCGTTAACGGTGAGGTTATTTTTCCTGGTGCGGGTTATGTAGAAATTGGGTTAGAGCTGCAATCGGAGTTAAGTCAGGATATTGTCTTAGAAAATCTACGGTTCGATCGCCCCCTTTCGCTCTCTTTGTCTCCTCGGATAATTCAAACTATTCTCGAACCCAACGGCGAATTTTCAATTTACAGCCAAACGGATTCTGAAACCTGGATTTTACAGGCTTCGGGAAAAATTCAACCGCTTCAACTTCCGAATTCTCAATCTGTGGATTTGACGAAGTTGCGAGAGCAATTTCAAAATACTCTGTCTCGAAACGAGTGGATTTCTCACTGTCAAACTCGCGGTTTAACCTACGGCGAAACCTTCCAATCCGTTGAAGCGATTCAAATTTCCTCAAATCGCGCGTTTGCTGAAATTAAACTCCCCGATTCTGGGGTTCAAAATCGAAATACCGTTCTTCTCGATGGCTGTTTCCAAACCCTTCTCGCGGCGATTCCCGACGGCGGTTTACAGGTTCCCGTGGGTATCGATCGAATCGCCATATACCAACCCCTGCCCGAACGTCTGTTTTGCGATGCCAAATTAAGCCATAAAGCAAATCAAAACAGATTTTATGGAAATTTAGATATTTACGACAGTCACGGCGTTTTAGTGGCAAAAATCGAAGGATTGGCGTCTCAGTCGATCGCGCCCCCCAACATCCCCCCCAACATCCCCCCCAACCCCCCTTTGAAAGGGGGGCGAAGTGGGGATAGGGGGCGAAGGGGGGATAGGGGGCTAAGGGGGGATTGGCTGTACGAAGTGGGCTGGCAGAAAACGCCGAAACCTGACTTTCAAACCGCTGAAATCGGTAAAATTCTCGTGATTTCCGAAGACGAGATTTTGGGTGAGAAACTGGTTGGCACCTTACCCGAAAGTGCGATCGAACCTGCAACCCGCCTCGATATTCCCAACGCCCTCAACTCCCCATTGCGGGAAGTTGGCGGCGTCGTCTATATCCCCAATCCCGACAGCTTTGAAACGGCCATCGATCGAACCCGTCGCCGTCTTCTGCACCTCAGCCAACAACTCATCGACATCTCGGAAACCCCGCCTCGCCTCTGGGTAGTGACGCGAGGAGTGCAAGCGGTGGGGCGATATCCCGGTATTGGCAATGTCTCGTTATCTTATATTGCAGGATTTATCGAAACCCTGGCCATCGAACATCCTCAACTGCAACCTTGCACGATCGATTTAGATCCCTTCGATCGAGAAATTTCCCCCCTGGTTGCAGAACTCGCGCAACCCCCAGACGAGACGAACACCGCGTTCGAGTCGTCGCAGACGTTACATGCGATCGCCTTGCGCGAAGGAGAACGCTGGACTGCGCACATCCGCCATCGCCAACCCCCCACCGCCCCCCCCACCTCACCGCAACACCTGCAAATCACCCAACGGGGAACCCTCGACAACCTCACCTGGCGAGACATTCAACGGCGTCCCCCCAACCCCGATGAAATCGAAATCCGCGTCCAAGCCACCGGGTTGAACTTCCGCGACGTTCTCAACGTCCTGGGCGAATACCCCGGAAACGCCGGAGAACTCGGCTGGGAATGCGCTGGAGAAGTGGTCGCCGTCGGTACCCACGTGACGGAATTCCAGCGGGGCGAAGCGGTTTGCGCCGTCGCCACCGGAGCCTTTTCCCAATACGTCACCCTCAACGCAGCCTGGGCGGTGTCCAAACCCCCTAACCTGGGAATCGAAGCCGCCGCCACCGTCCCCGGTGCGTTCCTCACCGCCTTCTACGCCCTCCACCACCTGGCCCAGTTGCAGCCGTCCGAACGCATCCTCGTCCACAGTGCAGCTGGAGGGGTGGGACTGGCCGCCGTTAGACTCGCCCAACACTTGGGGGCGGAGGTTCTCGCCACCGCTTCGCCGCCGAAACAGGGGTTTCTCAAGTCTCTGGGAATTGAATGCGTCGCCAGTTCTCGAAGTCTGGATTTCGCGGACAGAGTTCGCCAATACACCGGAGGGGAAGGGGTCGATGTGGTGTTGAACTCCCTGTCTGGGGCGTTCGTCGAGGAAAGTCTGTCTCTGTTGCGAGAAGGGGGGCGGTTCGTGGAATTGGGAAAACGGGATGTTTCCCACGCCGCCACTTCCTCGGTGTTGACGATGGATTTGCTGGAGGTCATGCAGCGACAACCGAACCTCGTTCGATCGATGTTACGGGAAATCGCCGCCCTGCTGGGGTCGGAACGGATACAACCGCTTCCGGTGAAAACAATGACGAGCGATCGCACCTCCGACGCCTTCCGCATCCTGCAAAACGCCCAACATATCGGAAAAATCGCCATTACCCCCCCTCACGCCCTAGAAATCCGTCCCGACGCCACTTATCTCGTCGTCGGCGGTTTCGGCGGTTTGGGCTGGGAAGTGGTGCGTTGGCTGGTTCGTCGGGGGGCGCAACATCTCGCCGTCGTCAACTCGCGACGCCACCAACCCCCGGAAGCCTTGGGGATTGACTTGCGTTCCTACTGCGTCGATGTCGCTCAATACGAGGAACTGGCGGCGGTATTGCGAGACATCGAAGCCGCGCAACCGCCGTTACGGGGCGTGGTTCACGCCGCCGGGGTTCTCGATGACGCCGTAATACGACGGTTGACAGACGCACAGTTCGATCGCGTATTTTCCCCCAAAGTGCGAGGGGCGTGGAACCTACACCGACTCACCCAAAACCTCGATTTCTTCTGGCTGTTTTCCTCCATGGCCGCTTGGGGGTCCGCCGGACAAGCCCACTACGCCGCCGCCAACGCTTTCCTCGACGGCTTAGCCCGCTATCGACGGGGGCGAGGACTCCCCGCCACCAGCATCAACTGGGGACCCTGGGCGGAGGTGGGACTCGCCGCCACGCCGGAGTTGGGGAAACGCTTCCGGCGGCGGGGATTGGGGACGATTCCCCCGTCGCAAGGGTTGGCGGTTCTCGATTGGCTGTTATTTCAACCCGAGACTCAAATCGGTGTCGTTCCCTGGGAAACGCAGGCGCAATTATCCCCCCAACCATCCCCCCCAACCCCCCTTTCAAAGGGGGGCGAAGGGGGGATAGGGACGAAGGAGGGATGGACGGCGATGGGTTCTCAACTCCGTCAATCTCGCCTGTTGGAAGTAGTGAAACAGCAGTTGGCGACGGTGTTGGGGATGGTTGCGACGGAGGATTTGGAGATGAGTCGGGGTTGGACGGAAATGGGATTGGATTCTCTGGCGGCGGTGGAGTTTCGCAACCGCTTACAAATTCAGTTGGGGGTGGCGTTACCCGCGACGATCACCTTCGATTGTCCCACGCCGGCGAAGTTGGTGGTCTATCTCAACCGTCGGTTGGAGGCGTCGCCAGCGGAGGCGTCGGAGAGGGTATCGGACCAGGAGGCGCGTATTCGTCAGTTGTCGGCGGAAGAGGCGGAAGCCCAGTTGTTGGAAGCGTTGGAGGAGTTTGGGGATTTGGAGTGAGGCTGGGAAAATTGTCTGCGATCGACCATCAATAGACGGGTCGAATAAGATCGATCTCTACAATTAGGCCAAAGCCCGATCGATCGCCTCAATTACCCGCTGCAAATCAACGATGGGGTGAGTACAGTTGAGGAAAAAACGAACCCTGGCTTTATTCTGAGGCACCGAAGGATAAATCATCGGTAAGGCATTAATCCCCTGCTGAAACAGCGTTTGCGACAGGCGAACCGCCGCCTCAGAGGAACCGACGATGACGGGAACAATCGCCGAATCGTGGCTGTCTCCCGTGTCGAACCCCCGTTCTCGGGCGAGTTGTAAAAATTGACTCGATCGATCTCGCAGTTGCGTTACCCGTTCCGGTTCCTGTTGCAAAATCTCCAACGCAGCGAGGGCGGCGGCGGCGTTGGGGGGCGACATCCCCACGCTGAACACGAAACCGGGGGCGGTATACTTCAAATATTCCACTAACACTTGACGCCCTGCGATATAGCCGCCGCAACTGGCGAAGGATTTGCTGAGGGTTCCCATCCAAATATCGACGGCGGATCGATCGAGGTTAAAATGTTCGCCAACGCCTCGCCCGGTACTTCCCAAAACCCCGATGGAGTGGGCTTCGTCCACCATCAGCCAGACGCGGTGACGCTGTTTGATGCTGACGAGTTCCGGTAGCGGACAGACATCGCCATCGGTACTATAGACGCCTTCGACGACGATGAGAACGCGGCGGTAGGACGATCGACGTTCGGCGAGAATTCGATCGATCTCTTTCCAGTCGTTGTGAGGGAATTCGATCGCCGTCGCCCCGGAGAGTTTGCAGCCTTGGCGGATGCTATCGTGGCTGAGAGCGTCGTAGAGAATTAAGTCCCCCCGACGCATCAGATGTCCGATGGTGGTGACATTGGTGGGATGTCCGCTAACGAACGTCAAACAGGCTTCGGTTCCCAGAAATGCGGCGATGCGGCGTTCTAATTCTCCGTGAAGGGGGCGTTCTCCGGAAACGACGCGACTGGCGGAAACGGAGGTTCCGTAGCGATCGATCGCCGCTTTCGCCGCTTCGGTGACGCGAGGATCGCCGGATAATCCCAGGTAATTATAGTTAGAAAAATCGAGCAGACGGCGGTTTTGGGTTTCGATCGCATGGCGGGCGGTACCGTCATACACGCGGAAAAAGGGGTTTCCGGTAGTTTTGGCTTGTTCTAATTCTCGTTGTAAGTCTTGAATTTCAGGAAGTCGATCGAATTCGTAGGCAGAGTTATCGATAGTTTCTGAAGGCAAAGATTCGGCAGTTTTTCCATTTTTAACTTGCGGAATTTTACCTTGAGAAATAGCATTTTCCACCTCTAAAAAGAAGGCATTTAAAAAAGCTTCGATGCTTTCGTATTCAAACACCGACGCTAGAGATAGAGAACTGCCGAAACTGCGTTGCAAGCGGTTTTTAAACTCCACCGCCATCAAGGAATCCATCCCTAAATCTTGAAAAGCATCTTCCGTTTCGATGGCATCCTGACTCTCGAACCCCAACACCGCCGCCAGTTGCGTCAACACCTGCGATCGCACTTCAGTTTCGCGATCGTCAGCTTGCATCCCCCCAACATCCCCCCCAACCCCCCTTTGAAAGGGGGGCGAAGGGGGGATAGGGGGCGAAGGGGGGATAGGGGGCGTTGTCACCGCTTGCAATTTCACCTCTCCACTTATTATTTCTTGTAATAGCGGCGAGTCGATGGGGAATTTCTGCCAATCCACGGGAAACGCCACCTGTTGCGTGACATCCTTCGCCAAAGCTTCCCCCAATACCTGCAATCCCCAATCCGGTTCGATGGGTTGAATCCCTTGGCGGGAAAGTCGATCGCGATCGACCTCGTTTAACCGGGTAGCCATTCCCGAAATCGCCCAAGTTCCCCAATCCATCGCCGTTCCCGGGAGTCCGAGTTGGCGGCGAAAGTGCATCAAAGTATCGAGGAAAACATTGGCGGCGGCATAATTTCCCTGTCCCGGCGAACCGATAACCCCCGCAGCGGAGGAGAACGCCACGAAGAAGTCTAAATCACAATGAAATGTTGCCCGATGCAGGTTCCAAGTTCCGGTAACTTTGGGGGCGAGAACCCGTTGAAACTTCTGCCAGGGCATTTGTTGCAACACACCGTCATCGAGAATTCCCGCCGCTTGAACGACACCCCGTAAGGGGGGACGCGGTTGGGAGAAGAGGGCGGTTACTTCGTCGAGTTGCGTTAAATCGATCGATTTCAGTTCGATGTTTGCCCGTTGTTTCAACACCTGAATCTCTCTCAGGGCGTCGGCTGTCGGCTGAGTTCGCCCCGTTAAAACGAGGTATTTCGCCCCGAGATCGATCGCCCATTTCGCCACCTGCAACCCCAACGCCCCCCAGCCACCAGCAATGAGATAACTGGCGTTGGGGCGGAAGCAGAGAGTAGAAGATGGCGTGATGGGATGATGGGGAGATAAAACGACTTTGCCGATATGTCCGCCTTTTGCCATTTCGCGGAAGACAGCGGGGGCAGCTTGGAGGGGAAAAACGCGATAGGGCAGCGGTTGTAACGCCCCAGATGCAAATTGCGGCATCAGGCGAGACAGTAAATTGGCGATGACGGACGGTGTGTCTCGGGAAATTTCCAATAAATCGAAGGCGAAATAGGAAATGTCGTCGCGGAATTGGCGAACTCGTTCCTCATCCCAAATGCCGATTTTGCCCAATTCCACAAATCGCCCCCCTTCCGCTAACAGGGCGAGACTTTTGGGGATGAAGTCGCCGTTGAGACTGTTAAGAACCACATCCACGCCTCGCCCGACCGTTTGGCGTTTCACGGTTTCCCCGAAATCCAAACTGCGGGAGTTGGCGAGGTGACGAACGCCCATCGATTGGAGAAATTCCCATTTTCCAGGGCTGGCGGTGGCGAAGACTTCCGCCCCCACTTGCTGGGCGAGTTTGACGGCGGCGAACCCCACACCTCCGGCGGCGGCGTGAATCAAAACTCGATCGCCCGCTTTCAATTTTGCCAGTTCCCGCAAGCCGTACTCGGCGGTAAGGAACGCCATCGGTAAGGTGGCGGCTTCGGCGAACGTCAGGGAGGGGGGTTTGGCGACGACGAACTCGGAAGCAACGGTGGCGAAACTGCCCAAACTCCCCAAGGCGAAGGCGGCGATAACGGCATCTCCGACGCTGACGCCGCGAACGTTTTCCCCCACGGCGGCGACGATTCCGGCACATTCTCCGCCGAAGGGTAACTCGCGACTGTCGCGGATTCCCAGTTTTTCGAGGAAGGGTTGCAACATTCCCAGGGCGTTGAGAACGTCGCGGAAGTTCACCCCCGCCGCCCGAACTTGGATTTCGACTTCATCGGGGTTAGGGGAACGCCGGGTTTGGGGAACCTGTTGCAGGTTGTCGAGGATTCCGGCTTCGGCGATTTGCAGTTGACAGGGGTAAGGCGTTGGCGGCGGCGGCTTGTGAGAACGCAATCGGGCGACGTAGCGGCTTCCCTGGCGGTAGGCGATGCGGGTTTCGCTGTCGGGGTTGGCGAGTTCTTCGAGGAGATGTTTGGGTTGGGGATGGATGGCGTCGAAGTCGATGCAACGACAGGCGATGTCGGGGCGTTCCAGGGCGATGACGTTGGCGAATCCCCAGAGGGCGGAAGCGGCGACGCGAATCGGCGAAGTGCCTACGGCTTGGGAACCTCGCGTCAGCAACCACAGGGGAAGGGGTTGGGTGAGGGCTTGCAGTAAGTGCAGAACGCTGCCACAGGTGAGGCGTTGGGCGGTGTCGAGTTCGTCGGTGGTGGCGTCGAAACTCCAACTATGCAAAATTCCGTTTAATGAAATGTTTTGGGAATTCAGTCGATCGAGTAATGTTTGGAAATCCTCGGGATGGGTGGGATTGAGGCGGTAGCGATCGACCGTTTCTTCTTGAGTTTCTTCTTGATATTTCAATCCGGGGCGAACGACGATACAACGATGTCCCAATTCTTCTAATTGTCGAATTCCCCAATGGGTGCGATCGGCAAAAACGAGCCAAGTTCCGGGGTGAAGCGGTTGTTTCGAGGTGAGGGGCTTGGCGTCCCATTGTAAATCGTAGAGATGGGCGTTGGGGAACTCAGCGTTTTTTGAGGAATTGGGGGTTGAAGAATTGGATTTTGACAAGTTAGAAGAAACGGCTTTCAGGGTGAATCCCGAAACGGTTCCCACGGGGTTGTCGTTGTCGTCGTAAATTTCGATGTCGGCGACGATTTTTCGCGCGTCGGAAGATTTGAGAAACACCCGGCTTTCCAGGCGGTTGGGCAGATTTGGCGTCAGTTGCAGCCGTTCGACGGCTACGGGCAGATAGGAGGCGGTGTCGGGAACCATCGCCCCTAAGACTTGGAAGCAGTTATCGAGTAAAACGGGAATTCTGGCGGAGGATTCGACGTTTTGGGGGAGTTCTATCTTGCCGATGGCAACGGTGTGGTTTCGCCAAATTTCTCGCACGGCTTGGAATTTTTTGCCGTAGTCTAACCCGGATTTTCGGGCAGTTGCGTAATGAGTTTCTTTTGTGATATAATTGTTATTTATTTTCGGGGGTTTTGAGTTTAAAAATCTTTCAAATGCTTCTAAAACCAATTTGCCGCGAGCGTGACAAGTTGAGTTGTCGTTTGCGAGGCTGAAGAGACTCCAACGATAGCGGTTGTTGTCTTCTGGCGTCAGTTTAATTTGAACGAGAATTGAGTTTTCGGAGAGTTGTAGGGGGCGATCGAACCTGGCTTCAATGACAGAAAACTCGCGATTTTCAAAAATCTCCGTTCCCGCCAACCTCGCCAGTTCTAAATAGCCAGACCCCGGAAATACGGGATTTTCAAACACGCAATGGTCGCCGAATTCTCCCTGACTCGATAACTCAGTTTGAAACCAAAGTTCCGAAGTTCCGGCTAAGGGAATTTTTTCGAGCGATCGCCGATTTTGCCTTAAAATTTCGTCCTTTTCAACCGCTATCGGCGGTTCCCACCAATACCGCTTGCGTTCAAAGGGATAAGTAGGCAGCGAAACCGGAGGAAATTGCCTCGGAGATTCAATCAAATGCCAATTTAACTCGAACCCTAAGACAAATAAATGCGCGATCGAATCCGAGAGGGTTTCCCAATCCGCCTCGGGGCGCAAACTGGGCAAACCCACCATCTCGAAATCCCCCAGCATCGGCAACAACACGGGTTTCGCCCCAATTTCGAGAACCGTTCGATAGCCCTGGCGAACCAAACTCGTCGCACTTTGAAAAAAGCGAACCGACTGGCGGGCGTGGCGAACCCAATACTCCGCCGTGGCGATTTCTTCAGTTACAAAATCTCCCGTAACGTTGGAGACGAGGGGAATTTGTGGCGGAGAAAACCTCACCGACTTCGCCACCGTTTCCCATTCCGCTAACATCGGTTCTACGAGAGCAGAATGAAAAGCTTGCGACACCTCCAAAAACCGAATTGAAACCCCTTGACTTTCCAACTTCCGGGCGATCGATTTCACCGCGTCGCGACTTCCCGAAATCGTCGTATTCCCCGAACCGTTGTACGCCGCCACAGAAACGCCACTTCCAACTAACGCCGCTTCCACCGTCTCCGCATCCGCAAACGCCACCGCCATCGCCCCCGTCGCGGGTAACGCCGCCATCAACTTTCCTCGGGCGGACACCAATTTCAAGCCGTCTTCCAGGCTGAAAACCCCCGCCACGCAAGCGGCGACGAATTCCCCCAAACTATGGCCCGTCACCGCGTCGGGAACCAAGCCCCAAGACATCCACAATTGGGCGAGGGCGTATTCGAGGGCGAAGAGGGCTGGTTGGGTGTATCGCGTATCCCGCAACTGTTCCGCGTCGCCGTGGAAGAGAACTTCGACGAGGGAAAAATCGAGGCGTTCGTCGCAAAAATCGATCGCCTCCCGAAACCGGGAATTCGTCTGATAGATCGATCGACCCATCCCAGGATATTGCGAACCCTGTCCCGAAAACAAAAACGCCAATTTCGACGGATTCCCCCGCCCCACCTTCACGCGATGGGGGCTGTTGGCGAGGAAGCCGCGAAGCTGCTGGCGTAAGTCGTCGAGGCTGCGAACCACCACCGCCAGGCGTTTGTCAAAATGCGATCGCCCGGCGTTCGCCGTCCGACAAATCGCCGCCAACGCCGTCTCCTCAAACTCCGCCAACGCCGTCTCGTAACGGTTCGCCAACCTTTGCAACGCCGCCTCGCTTTTCGCCGAGAGAGTAAACAGACGACAGGGGCGATCCTCAGATGGGGCGATTTTCTCAAAACGAACCGCCGCATCCGCTTCCTCCAACACCACATGGGCGTTGGTTCCGCCGAAGCCGAAAGCGTTGACACCCGCCACCCGCGACATCCCCGATGGCGTTTCCCACTCCGACAATCCCACCGCCACCCGCAGCGGAAGCGAGTCGAAATCGATCGCCCGATTGGGGGTATTGAAATGCAAGTTCCCGGGAATCTGGCGGTGGTGGAGACACAACGCCGTCTTAATCAACCCCGCGATTCCCGCCGCAGTTTCCAAATGGCCGATATGGGTTTTCACCGAACCCACCCAACAGCGATCGCCCGCCTCGCGATTTTCCCGCAACACCGCCCCCAAAGCCTCCAGTTCCACGGGATCTCCTAACTTCGTCCCGGTTCCGTGGGCTTCAATATATTGAACCCGCGACGGCGAAATCCCCGCCTCGCGATAGGCTGCTTGCAACACCGCCTGTTGAGCCTCTCCATTGGGGGCGGCCAGTCCCTGGCTGCGTCCGTCTTGGTTGCTGGCGGTTCCGCGAATCACCGCGTAAATGCGATCGCCGTCCGCTTGGGCTTTCCAGAGGGGTTTCAGCAACACCGCCCCCGCCCCTTCGCTGCGAACGTAACCGTCAGCTTGGGCGTCGAAACTCTTACAGCGTCCGTCCGCCGCCATGTAGCCCCCCTTGGAAAAGCCGATGCTGGCGTTGGCTAACAGCAACAGGTTCGCCCCACCGACGAGGGCTTGGCTAGATTCGCCACACCAGAGACTCTGACAGGCCAAGTGAACCGCCACCAGAGAGGAGGAACAGGCGGTATCTACGGCGAGACTCGGACCCTTGAGGTCGAAAAAGTAAGATAAGCGGTTGGCGGCGATACAGTTTCCCGTCCCCGTGGTGGCGTAGGGGTTGTTAACGGGATGTTGCCACAATTGAATCGAGTAATCGTGAGATCCGATTCCCACAAACACCCCGGTTTGGGTTCCCGCGAGGCGATCGATCGGCGTTCCCGCATCTTCGAGGGTTTCCCAAGCCACTTCTAACAGCAGCCGTTGTTGGGGGTCCATCGTCATCGCTTCTCGAGGCGAAATCCCGAAAAATTTGGCGTCGAATCGATCGATCTCCTCGACAAATCCCCCCCAACGGGTATGAGTTTTATTGGGGGTTTGGGGGTTGGGGTCGTAGAATCGATCGACATCCCATCGTGACTTGGGGACTTCGGCGATCGCGTCTCTTCCCTCCCGTAACAGTTCCCAGAATTCTCGAGGATTTTTGGCTCCCGGGAAACGGCATCCAATTCCGACGATCGCAATGGGTTCTCGGTTCATCGACACGGGTTAAAAACGAACTTCGCTCTCAAAAAAGACGGTTAAACATCGGACGGACAACCCCATCAAATTCCTGGGTTTTAACAGTCACAACCCTCTTCGTCCTTCTGGGTCTCTTTAGGGTTTTACCGTCGCTCGGGTCGCAATTCATATCAAATCACAAACCTTCCCCCTTGGCAACCACAACCGCTTACTTGAGGGGAAAATTCAGACCGAAATATAGCATCAAACTATCGCGGCCGGGGTTATCTTCGTATAAATCGGCATTTGAAATATGATGCCAGCGCAAGCCCAGCATGAGGCGTTTTTCATCAGTTAGTGCAATCGTCGCACCGCCGCCCGCCTGGGGTGTAAAATTAAAACTCGTCCCCGCCGCCGGAACGTCGTTTGTCGTCCCTAAAATTCCCGCCCCACCATCGACATAGAGCGACCAATTATCCTGACGAACTAAATGCCATCTCAGTAAAAGATTGAGATTAACGCCTACAGCATCGTCTCCCGTTTGGTCGAAGGCTAAGCCGTTCAATTCCGCGTTAATACTATGACCGTTGAGGAAAAAGTGAGACAGTCCGCCGCCGAGAATGCCCAATCGTCTGGCGCGATCGTCGTCTAACGTAGTCGCTCCGCCTCCATGGAAATACCAGCGTTCGCTGCCCCGTTCTCCAAAGTTGACTGGAGCAGAAAGCGGAGATTCTGTTTCTTCAAATTCGTCTAATTCCTGTTTTAAAAAACTCGATTTTGAGCTAGAATTAACAGAAGAAGTCGCAGCGGCGTTTGGTGGGAATTGACAGACGATCGCACTAGCAGAAAGTAAAAGCGTTGCAGACGGAAAAATAGACCTCAAAAAACGCAAGGCGATCGATATTCTCATATCCAAAAACTCATCACTCCTCAATTTTCTACAACCCACCCATGAATTCTTCAGGAAAACTGATAACTCCCCCAATCCCCGATTTGACCTCCCGTCAAACCCATTTGTCAAACCGTTCAGAACCAGAATCCCCTATAATAACCGCGAGATTTCCCATCGACACCGCCTCAACCTCCCATGAACGTCGCCATCATAACCTCTGGCTTTCTCCCCGTCATCGATGGCGTCAGCATCAGCCAAATCCACCGCCTCCACCACCTCAGCCAACAGGGACATCGGGTGTTGCTGCTGCATCCCCACTACCCCCAGGGAAACGACGCCTCAACCCTACAACTCCCTGGCGTCACTTGCGTTCCCCTTCCCAGTATCTCCTTTCTCGGCGTCGAAGGCGAACGCAACGTCACCCCCGCCGCCAACGGGGTTTTAAACCGGGTTTTAGGAGAATTTCAGCCAGATATCATCCATGTTGACGAACCCGAGCGTTTGTGGCTGGGATTTCTTCGCTATCCTGCCCTTCGCTTCGCCCGACGCCACCACATCCCTTGTACAGCTTTTTTCCACAGCAACTTAATCGAATATCTCGAGGACTATTTCGACATTCCCCGTCCAATCTTGCGAGGAATTCAATATCTCCTCACCGCCAATCTTCCCCGAATTTACAACCGTTATGACCTCACCCTGACCGCCAGTTCTATCACCGCCGAAACTCTGCACAATCGGGGAATCAAAAATATTGTTTGCGACGATTTTCTCGGGTTCGATTTAGACCGTTTCCAACCCCAGAAATTGAGGAATCCTAATTTTTTCTCCCATCGCTACGGACTTCCTAAGCTAGAAAACCACCTTAAAATTGCCTTTCTCGGACGCTTGACCCCCGATAAAGGTTGGTCGTTTTTCTTGAAAGTTCTTCCCCAACTGTCCCAAATTCTAGATTTAAACCGAATCGTATTTCTCATCGGCGGAGACGGCGAACTTCGAGACCCAATTCGCGAAAAATTCGCCCAATTTACGCCCCACTTTTACCAATTAGGTCGCCTTTCTCCCGAAGCGGTTCCCGCCTTTCTAGCCAACAGCGATATTTATCTAACTACCTCCACCAAAGAAACCCGAGGATTGACCGTTATCGAAGCCCTGGCCTGCGAACTTCCCGTTCTCGCCCCCAACGCTGGGGGAATTCCCGACACCATCCGCGACGGTTGGAATGGATTGTTATTTAAACCGGGCGATCGCGCCGATTTTCTAACTAAATTCCAACAACTTTCTAACAATGTAGAATTACGAAAATCCCTCGGACAGCGAGGACGAAAAAGCGTGGAAACCTTAACCTGGGAAAACGCCGTCACTAAACTCGTCAACCTATGGCGAAAACTTCAGTAACTCAATCCTCTGTATCCTCAATCTCTGATATGGTGAACCCCTCAATCCAAAAAGCGTTTTTCCCATTCCAAAAACTTCTGCTGTCCGTCACGGACGTAAGGCGAAATCGAAATCAACCGAATCAAGCCGCGATTCAACCAAGACCACGGAAACCGCATCGGTCGAATTACGTCCACAAACAAGACCACGCGAATCTCGTCTGTGTCGTTCCAAGCTGCGTGAGGAAAGGTATCGTCAAACAGCAAACTTTTCCCTTCTTCCCACTGTCGAACTTCCTCCCCGACGCGAATTCCGCAGTTGTCCACATCGGGAACTTTTAAGGCCAGGTGATACCGCAACACTCCTTTATAGAGTCCGCGATGTTCGGGAATCTGTTTGTGAGGGAGAAGAATCGAGAAAAACGCTGTCGTCATCCCCGGAATTGATTGGAGTAATTGGGTGGTTTGGGGACAGTTTTCACAGTTTTTTTCGGCTTTTAAGCCAAAGGCGTAAAAAAAGTATGTTTTCCAGCGATTGTCTTGGGTCAAACTGGCTTGGTCTTCTGATAAATCTTGGAAATTGGGAATGCGATCGACCCGCGTTAAGACCCTATCTAATTCTTCTCGAATTGTCGTCCAGTTGGCTTCGAGGTTTTCTATCCAAGGAAAGGTATCGCAGTCGAAAAAGGGTCGATCGCCAATTTTGGAATAGTGACCGATACAGCTTTCCATGTCGCGGACGAAGGCTTCGCCGCGACGAACGATAAAGTTATAGTATTTGTCTTTAAAGGTAGATGGACGGGTTGTCATTGTATTTCTGGCGCAATCGTTGATTTTAAGTGAATTTGAAGTCAATTCTAAAATAGACTCAGACGGTTCGATCGTCAATGGTGAGTTGATAGGGAAGAGAGGGGAGGAGAAACGGGGCGATCGCAGGTTTCACATCGCAATTTCCACAAGGATAGATGAATTTCTCCGTCCCACAATAACGGCGGTTGATAGAGGGGAATGGGTTTAAGAGGTTGGAATCGATCGAGCTGTTCTGGGGAAGGGTTAAAAAGAAGTATTTCTGAGGAAATCCCAGAAGGAGGAGCGTCGGAGACGAGGATTTTAACGTGGGATTCCAGGTCGTAACTGAGGGATATCATATCGAGGATCGATCGCGGTTCTATAAGGACTAAAGGAGAGGTCGATCGATTGACAATTTCGGCGATCGCAGGATTGTGAAGATTGCGAGTTTTCTGGTATTTCGGGGCGCGATCGAGATACAGCCAACCGGACACCAAACCCGCCGATAAGACCACTGCAAACATCCCGCGAACCCCAGGCCGTTTCCTCATTTCTAAACTGAAGAAATAGGCGAGAATTAGTTGCAATCCTAAGTAACTGGGAATCCAATAGCGGGCGGCGGTAGAAATTTGACCGCCCGTCATAAAATCGCAGCTAATGGTAACAACAGGTAAGGCGGCGATGGTGAGTCCTAAATAGACGGAAACGCTTTTCTGAGCCTGTTGTTTTAAAAACCGCAAAGAAACCCCTAATACAGCAATAGTGGCGATGGCGATGGTGAGTCCTTCAATGGTTTTATAAACCGTTAAAGTTTGGGGAACGACTAAATCGATAAATAAAATCGAGAGGTTGTAAATCCAAATTGCCACCCGGGCGAAACCATCCATGTTTTCCCGCGTCCAGGTGGTGTTGTCTTGGAGTAAACGCCATCGATCGAACATCACAACGACCCAGGGAAGAAATGCGATCGCCGCAATTCCTAGGGAACGAAACAGCGGTTTTCTCACCTCTTTTCCCCGCCAGATTCCATAAATTCCCTGGGCGGCCACCACGGGAATCGATAACAGCGAAGTGTACAAGTTCAAAACAGCGACGATGGTATACAGTCCCCAACGTTCCCAGGAAGGGCGACCAATCGCCCGCAAACAGGTCAAATGGAGCAGTAATAACAAAAATATCCAAAGACTGTACGGGCGGGCTTCCTGGGCGTAGGCGACGAAGATGGGAGACAGAGAGAACAGGAGAAGGGGGGAAAGGGAGGTAATGAGATGACGAGATGATGAGATAGAAAATAGTTCCCAATAGGTGATGTATAAAACGGGGAAGGATAAAAAGGCGAATAATATGGAGAGGCTTCGTAAGGATAAAACGGAATCGCCCCAAATTTGCACCCAAAATCGTGCCAGAATGAAGTATAAGGGGGCGTGTTCGGGACTTTGAACTAGGGCGTTGAGGGTGTCGCGAAAGGTTTTTTGAGGCTGTAATTTTTGATAAGTTTGTAAATCTGGGGGCGTGAGGATTTCGCCGCCAGAGAGTTCTTCGATAACCTCGGTTTTGGTATATCCTACAATCCGAATGGAGGTGGCGACTTCATCCACCCAATACACTTTACTGTCGAGATTGGATAAGCGAAATAGAATCCCGAACGCTAAAACAACCAGGGTTAACCCGATAAAAGGATTGGCTTTGAATTTCAACATAGAGGCTTAGGGAACCCATTGACGAACGAACGATCGCACAGTTTCACGATACAGGGTTTCGTCTTCGCGGGAAATGCTGGTGTGGGTGGCGTTGGGAATGACGAGAAGTTCTTTGGGTTGGGGAGATGCGGCGTAAAGTTGCTGTGTCATTTCTGGTGGAACGACGCTATCTTGGGTTCCGCAAAGATACAACACGGGAATTTCTAAGCGATCGACCTTTTGAAGGGAATCAAATTCCTGTGTTAACGCCAAACGAAGCAAAGGACTGATGGTTTTAAATTTATAGTCGGTCATGTCTTTCATAGAGGTAAAAGAGGCTTCGACAATTAAAGCACCCGCCTCGGGATGTTTCGCTGCTAAATCGATAGCCACTGCACCGCCGATCGACCAACCGTAAATGACAATTTTTGCGGGGTCAATTTCCAGAGTTTCCGTTAAATATTGCCAAGTGGCTTCGGCGTCTCGATACACTCGCGTTTCGTTAGGAAAGGGGGGCGAACTTTTTCCGTAACCGCGATAGTCTACTAAAATAACTGACCAGCCCCACTCGTGAAATCGAGCGGCTTTGTTAACAACATCTCCGATATTACTGGCATTTCCGTTAAAATATAAAATTACAGGCGCGTCGCTATTTTGGGCGGGAATAAACCAGCCATATAACTGTTGGTTTTTAACGGGAATCCAGAGGGATTGATAGTCGAGATTGACGGTTTCCGGCGTGGCTTTTAAATAGCGAGAGGGGAAAAACATCAAACGAGTTTGTCCGACTCTCAAACCGAGAAATATCAGGAAAGCGAAAAGAACGACGGCGGCTGTCACTTTGGATAATTTCAGCAAGATAGAAGACATGGAGTTATTGTCGGGTGAGATGTAGAAAATGGGGCGGTTCGCTGATGCTGCGAAGGTAGGCGGGATTGAGGTAAGTGTTGGGGGAATTTTTCGTTTTGAGTTCGTTGTTTTGTAGGTAGCGATCGAAAAAGGCGAGGCTTAAAAAGTTAATGTAGGTTTTCGAGATGGCGACGAGGCGATCGACATCTAACTCGGAATCGACGGTTTGAGAAAAGAACCGGGCGGTGAGATAGGTATGGGGGAGGTTTTCGGCGATGACGAAGTATTTCTCGGAGATGGGAATTTTTTGAAACATGGGATATTGTTCGAGAAGTAACGGCGTAATTAAATCTCGATTTGTTACGTGCATAAAGACGGGAGATTTAACAGATTGCAGCCCCGTTTCTCCAAACAGCCGATTTCCGTTGGGAAATAATAAATAAACTGCCTTAATTCGCGAGTCTTCTAAATCGGAAACGGGTCTATTTTCCAGTTCCAAAGCGCGACATTGATATAAAATAGAGAGGTTTAACGGCGTGTCTTGATAGTTGCAGTTTTGCGGGAGATTCTCTAAGTCGAGTTTTCCCCCAGCGAGGGATAAAGCTGTGGTTCCGCCGATAGAATATCCGAAAACACCGACGTTTTGAAGGTCGAGAGTGACGGGGGGATTAGAAAGGGTTTCTAGGCGATCGAGTAAAAAGGAAATATCCAAAGGGCGATCGATATATTCCGTAGCGTCGAAGTTTTCAGAATATACCCCATCGTAAAAAGCTTGTTGGCGTTGGTAGCTGCTACCGGGATGATCGAGAATGGCGACAGAATAGCCGTGAGAGGTGAGGTGTTGGGCGAGATGTTGGAAGCGGTTTCGTTTCGCCCCTAAGCCGTTGGAAACGACAATGAGGGGAACGGGAGTTTCGGTGGTGGTTTCAGGAGAAATTTCGGGAAAATACCAATCGAAAACGAGAGTTCGATCGCGCCCGACATCGTAAAATTCTCGGGTTTCTTGAACAACGTTGAATTCTCCCGGTTTCCGTAAGTCGGGAAATTGGGAAATATCGATGTCACGGCTGGGTTTGGGAATAGCTTGAATAAAGTCTTGGGTGGTGTCTTGAAGAGTACGCAGTTCGGATAAAGCGGTGAAGGCGGCTTTGAGGTCGATTTCCAAGTCAGTGGGGAAGAAGTTCAGGATATTTTTTAGGCTAAATCCGTCCGGATGTAGGGTACATTGAATTAAGGTCGATCGCAGGGAATAAAAGCCGTTTTGACTTGCGGGAGATTTCAAAATTCGACCGGCGGCGGTTAAAACATTTTCCCCAGCGTAGCTGTAGCTGAGTTGAGAAAATTTAATCGGGTCGAATTGAAACGAGGTACGGCTGAACCGTTGGATTTGCTGTGGATTCCCGAGAATCACATCGAGGTAGGGCTTCAGTTCGGAATCGGGTCGATCGCCCTCGATAAAATTTTCGAGGCTACGGACAGAAATTGACCGTTGAAACGCCCCGTAGCGTAAAATAACCCGTTCTGCGGCGAGGGTTCGATGGGGAACCAACAAGCTGATGAGAACGGCGAGAACCCGGAAAAATTTAAAATTTTGTTTGGCCATAGTTGCCATGAGAAGCAATGCGTTGTTTCCTTAAAATACGATCGAATTAACCCCGTTCCAATGACCTCCGATCCGCTTTCCCCCACCCAACGGGCGCTTCTCGCCATCGAAACCCTCAAAGCCAAAGTCGCCGCCCTCGAAGGCGATCGCAGCGAACCCATCGCCATCATCAGCCTCGCCTGTCGCTTTCCCGGCGGGGCGGACAGCCCAGAAGCCTTTTGGGAACTGCTACGCAGCGGACAAGACGCCATTACCGAAGTCCCCAGCGATCGCTGGAACGCCGACGCCCTCACCGATACCGATCCCGACGCCCCCGGAAAAACCTACAGCCGCTATGGCGGTTTCGTCCCCCACCCCTACCACTTCGACGCGCAGTTTTTCCGCATTTCCCCCCGAGAAGCCCTCCACCTCGACCCCCAACAACGACTCCTGCTAGAAGTGGTCTGGGAAGCCCTCGAACGCGGCGCGATCGCCCCCGATTCCCTCGAAGACAGCCCCACGGGAACCTTCCTCGGAATCTGCGGAAACGACTACTGGAACCGCTGTTTAGTCGATCTCGATCACATCGACGCCTACGTGGCCACCGGAAACGCCCACAGCATCGCCGCCGGACGCCTCGCCTACCACTTCGGCTTCACCGGACCCGCCCTAGCCGTCGATACCGCCTGTTCCTCCTCCCTAGTGGCGGTTCACCTAGCCTGTCGCAGCTTGCGTCAGGGGGAATGCGATCTCGCCGTCGCCGCTGGCGTCAACCGCATCCTCTCCCCAGAAACCAGCATCAACTTCGCCAAATCGCGAATGTTGTCCCGCGACGGACGCTGTAAAACCTTCGACGCCGACGCCGACGGCTTCGGACGGGCGGAAGGATGCGGCGTCGTCGTCCTCAAACGTTACCGAGACGCCCGCCGCGACGGAGATTCCATCCTCGCCCTGATTCGCGGAACCGCCACCAACCACGACGGACGCAGCAGCGGCTTAACGGTTCCCAACGGTTCCGCCCAGCAAGGGGTGATTCGTCGCGCCCTCCAAGACAGCCGACTGGAAGCGGACGACATCGATTATATTGAAACCCACGGGACGGGAACGGCGTTAGGCGACCCTGTGGAAGTGGGGGCGTTGGCGGAAGTATTCGGAAAAACTCGCCCCGTTCCCCTCACCCTGGCGTCGGTGAAAAGCCACATCGGACATAGCGAAGCGGCGGCGGGAATTGCGGGATTGGTGGCGGTGGTGTTGTCGCTACAGCAGGAGGCGATACCGGGAAACCTCCATCTCAAACGCCTCAATCCTCATGTTTCCTGGGACGATCTCCCCTTCCGGGTTCCCACGACGCTGCAACCTTGGAGGCGCAGCGATCGACCCCGACGGGCGGGGGTCAGTTCCTTTGGCTTCAGCGGAACCAACGCCCACGCCATCCTCGAAGAAGCCCCGATACCGCCATCTCGGGACTCTCATCGCCATCGCCCCCTGCATATTTTGACCCTCTCCGCCAAAAGTTCCGGGGCGTTGGCGGAACTGGTCGATCGTTATCTGCAATATTTGGGCGATCGCCCTCACCTGAACCTCGGCGATGTCTGCTACAGTGCCAACAGCGGACGCGCCCACTTCAACCACCGTCTGGCGGTTGTCGCCGCCTCCCTCGAAGAACTTGGCCAGAAACTCCAACAGTGGCGAGAGGGGAATTCAAGCGAGGGCGTCTTTAGCGGGCGATCGCGCAGCCTCGAAAAAACTGACATTATATATAGATGCCAAATATATAGAAGCGAAAACTCGGCCGTTGTCCCCGCCAGAGAACTCTACGACACCGAACCGACCTTTCGACAGGCCATCGATCGCTGTTGCGAGATTCTCGAAACGCCCCTCGTCGATCGATTGACTTCCCCAGATGCAGCCCTCCCCGTCACCTACGCCACGATAGAACTGTGGAAACGCTGGGGAATCGAACCCAGCCAAATCCTCGGAAACCCCATCCTCGCAGAAGTCTCGGAAAATCTCGAAACCGCCTTGCGTCAACCCTCCCAACCCGCCCTATCTCACCCAGGATTTACCATCGAAATTGGCGATCGCAGCCTTCAAGGTTGCGGCGACTGGGGACAACTCCTCAGCAGCTTGGCGCAACTTTACGTTTTCGGCGTCTCCGTCGATTGGAACGGTTTCGATTCCGGGTTCGATCGCGCAAAATTAGTGTTACCCACCTATCCCTTCCAACGCCGCTACTTCGGCTTAGACTGACTTCACCGATGTTTGTACCCGACATTCCGCCCCCCTCTCTCACCACCCAACTCACCGCCCTTTCCTACTACACCACCCTCAGCGTTCTCGCCGCGTCGGGGAAAGCGATCGATTCCCGCGACGCCCTCTCGGACGAAGAACGCCAACTTCTCGACGACGGAAAACCCGTCATCCTCGGAGAAAACGGAAACTATCAAGCCTGGATTGTTGCGGAGGGTTCCCTCGTCACCGCTTGGGAAGTGTTAACGGATTACAACCGTTTCGGCGAATTTCTCTCCAACGTCAAAGCGAGTCAACTCCTCGAAAGCGAGGGAAATCGCCGCGTCTTCCAGCAAGTCAACCGCATTATTTTCAACCAAACCGCCACCGTCAGCATCGGCGTCGTCGAAACCTACCTGCGAACCATCGAGTTTCACCTAGTTGAAGGAGATCTCGGGGGACTCGATGGCGTGTGGTCGATCGAACCCCTCCCCAAGGAGAATCGCGTCTTAATTTCCCACCGCGTTTCCGTCGATCCCGGTTCCGAGGAGAACCGTTCCCTCTTTTTCCGCCTCTACCGCAACGGAATCGAAGACTCGCTGCGGGGGTATCGACGGGAAATCGAAGGGAGATGATGGGATGATGAGATGATGGGATGATGGGATGATGGGATGATGATGTGAAGAGGAAAGACAATTGATAATTGACAATTTCTCCCCCTCTCCCCATCTCATTTCACGTCGAAGCGTCTGGGTTTGACTTGTTTGGGATCGATGTCCACAATTAAATCGTCCCAATCGGTCGATCGAACCGTTTCTTGCCAAACATTAGCTTGATAAATGCGATGGTACGTCACATCGAGAGCCGTCAGCCAACCGCTTTCGAGGGTATAAACCCCCGTATCGATATCTAACCAACCGATTCCTTTCGCCAATTGTCCCGGTTGGACGCCAGGAAACGTAAAAGAAATCGTATGACCGGTTACGATGAGTTTGTCTTGAAAATAGGGTTGTCGCTGGCGGTGAAATAAATCGCGAATCCAACAAAACTGTTCCGCCGATTGTTTTTCGATAGGAATTCGCGGATCGATTCCGGCGTGAACCAGCCAAACTGTCCCTAAATCGCGATAGAGAGGAACAGTTTTCAACCAGTCTAAGTGAACGTAAATATCCGATGGATTGTGGTAGCTGTCGATGGTTTGGCGTCCGCCAGCCATTAGCCAATATTGTAAATTATGCTCGTTAATTTCTCCATCAGGAAAGGCGGCGAGCATCATTTCTTCATGGTTTCCTCGAATCGTGGAATAAGAGGGTTCGTTCATTACCAAATCGAGGACTTTGGCACTGTCGGGGCCGCGATCGATCAAGTCACCGAGGAAATTCACGCGATCGTCCGTTTCCGGTGCGATCGCCTCTAACAGCCGCATTAACGTCTCATAATGACCGTGAACGTCGCCGATGACAATTTGTCGAGACATACATTTCTCCTAATATTCCCCTCCTAAAATTTCCTATCGAGTGAGCGCACGAATAAATCGCTGAACTTCTGTTAAGAAACCGGGACGTTGACGGGGGGGTGCAGATGTAGACTCGGCATTATCTTCGTCTTTCGACTCTTCCTCTTCACCCATCAACAACCGTTCTAACGCTTCCCCGGCCGGCTTACTTGACATTTCCGTTAAAATAGTGTAATCGCCATCTTCCCCTTCCACCCAAACTTGCCAAAGGGAGGGATAGCAGCGATACACCGCCGCACCGGGAAGGGGGCGCACGTAATAACAGGACGTGAGTTTACTGAGAAATCGTTCCCGCAACTGTCGGGCTGCATAGCCAATTCCCACCGTGGCGACACTTTCGAGGCGGGGAAGTAACAAAACCACGGGGCGATCGCCTGCTTCGTTGCACAGTTGCTCGACTTTCTCAATTTCCACGTCCGAGGGTTCGATGAGGAGAAAACATTCATCATCCTCTTCCATCTGACTCGTGATTGAAATGCGACGACTCCCCAAATCGGCGATGCGGAAGGGCGTCTCGCCCCAGTCGCGGCGGGCTAAAGCAGCGGCGCCCGTATCGGGGAAAAAGACTTTCAGTTGATATCCCAGTTCCGTGAGGACAGGAATAAACTGTTCGGCGATGGGTTGCGCCTTCAATTCCGGATAGACGATTTCCACTTGAATCAAGCGGTAACCGTCTTCGATCGCGGCTTGGGTGGCGGCTTGGGCTTGAGCGATGGCGGTTTCGAGATCCTGCGGTAGTTCAGTCATGCAGCCAGTGATGAGGGGTAAAATAGACGACTTGTCACTATTTTAAGATGGTTGGGAAGTCTCCCGAAGGAATTGCGATGTCCAACAAAACCCTCGGACTCAGTCCCCAACTCCACGATTACCTCACTTCTGTCTCAGTTCGCGAACCGGAACTCTTAACTCAGTTGCGAGAGGAAACGGCGAAACTCCCCATGTCGCGAATGCAAATCGCACCGGAACAGGGTCAGTTTATGGCGTTGCTGGTGCAGTTGATGGGAGCGAAAAAAGCCTTGGAAATCGGCGTGTTTACCGGGTACAGTTCCCTGGCGGTGGCGTTGGCGTTACCGGAGGACGGAAAACTCGTCGCCTGCGATGTAGATAAGGAATATACGGCGATCGCCCGTCGGTATTGGGAACAAGCGGGAGTTGCGGGAAAAATAGACCTTCACCTGGCGCCGGCGTTGGACACCCTCGATCGACTCCTCGAAGACGGACAAGCAGAAACCTTCGATTTCGCCTTTATCGACGCGGACAAACGCAACTATGCCAATTATTACGAAAAATCCCTACAACTTGTCCGTCGGGGTGGGTTAATTGCCATCGATAACGTGCTTTGGAACGGACGAGTTGCCGATCCTGACGAGACGGACAAACGGACGCAGGCGATTCGCGATTTCAATCAAAAACTCTACGGGGACGATCGCGTGATGTTGAGTTTAGTTCCCATCGCCGACGGCGTGACGTTAGCCTTGAAGCGTTAGGGCGATCGCGCGGAAACTCCGTCGGAGTTATCATCAAGAAAAACGGTGCGATCGACCTATGAACCAACCCGAGCGTTTTGAATACGATAGCCCGTGGAAAGAAGCCTTAGACCGATATTTCCCGGAATTTATGGCGTTCTTTTTCCCCGAAGCTCATGCAAATATCGATTGGACGCGAGATTACGAATTTCTAGATACAGAATTCCAGCAAATCGTCCGCGATGCCGAACTCGGAAAACGACTCGCCGATAAATTGGTCAAAGTTTGGCGAAAAGACAACCAACCCGCTCTCGTTTTGGCACATATCGAAGTCCAGAGTCAATACGAGACGAACTTCGCCCAGAGAATGTTCGTTTATAATTATCGGATATTCGATTGCTACGAGTTACCCGTCGCCACGTTAGTGGTTTTAGCCGACGATCGCCCCTCTTGGCTTCCCGATCGCTTTTCCTACCAACTCTGGGGAAGCGAAACCCGTTTTCAGTTTCCCACGGTTAAACTACTCGATCTATCGGCCGATCGGCAACAGTGGGAGCGTCTCGAACGTGAAACCAATCCCTTCGCCGTCGTCGCGATCGCACATTTAAAAACTCAAGCAACTCGACAACAGCCAAACGAACGCCTGCGATGGAAAATCGAAGTCACCAAAAGCTTGTATCAGCGGGGATACAGCCGCCAAGATATTCTCGAACTCTTCCGGCTGATTAATTGGATAATGATGCTTCCCGACGAACTGGAACGCTCTTTTAACACGGAAATTACCAGATACGAGGAGGAAACTAAAATGCCATACATCACACCACTCGAACGCTTCGCTCAAGAAGAAGGACGTGAAGAAGGACGTGAAGAAGGACGTGAAGAAGGACGTGAAGAAGGACGTGAAGAAG
>NZ_JBNGCO010000002.1:0-48880 GCF_049974805.1 Baaleninema sp. | reverse complement strand
GGATCTTGAACCGAAGCCGCGAGGCGGTTATCGACCTTTTAAATGCTCGCTTCGAGACGGTTCCGGATTCTGTAGCAGAAACCCTCAATTCTTTACAAGATTTGCAACGGTTGAAAGCACTGTTGGTGCAAGCTATCAGAGTGAGTTCGATCGCCGAGTTTCAACAATTGCTCGATGAGGGAAATTCAAACTCAGAATCTTCGAGTTAAATTGACATTGGCTGTTGAACCATACTGGGTCTTCGGAGTTTGAGGTGATAAGCAGATTTTATATCACCCCTTCACCCCTCTTTGAAAGGGGGGTTGGGGGGATGGTTGGGGGGATGCGCCCCGACCCAGATTTTGTATGCAAATTTACAAATTACACCATAATTTCCGAAGACCCTAAAATTCCCGTTCAAGCCCCTGTCGCCGCGTTGCATAAAATGCGGCGACGAGATGGCTAGGATTTAGAGTACAGTAACTGTTGCTTTCTCGCCATCTGACGGCGACGTTTTTCTTCCGTCAAACTGTCGTGACAGTGAGGACAAGAAATCGCAAATTCGTATTTTTCAGAGGCTTTATCTTCCTCGGAAATGGGATGTCCGCAACTGAGGCACATTTCGTAACGACCGGGTTCTAAACCATGTTTGACCGCCACACGCTCGTCAAATACGAAACATTCTCCTTCCCATAAACTCTCTTTTTCGGGGACGTTTTCTAAATATTTTAAAATCCCACCTTTGAGATGATAAACTTCTTCAAAGCCTTGCTTTAACAAATAAGAAGTTGCTTTTTCGCAGCGAATTCCGCCCGTACAAAACATCGCCACTTTCTTGTTTTTTGTCGGATCGAGCGTTTTTTGAACGTACTCGGGAAACTCGCGAAACGATCGCGTGTTGGGATTTTTCGCCCCTTTGAACGTACCGATTTCAAATTCGTAATCGTTACGAGTGTCGATAAGCGTCACATCGGGATCGGAAATAATTTGATTCCACTGTTCGGGACTCACGTAGGTTCCCACGCGATCGCGCGGGTCGATATCCGGTTGTCCGAGGGTGACGATTTCTCGCTTCAGCCGCACTTTCATCCGCTCGAACGGCGGGTTTTCCGCAGTGGATTCCTTATGCTCCAAGTCCATCAGACGGGGATCGCGACGGAGTTCGGCGAGTACTGCATCGATCGATCCTCGGCTTCCGGCGATCGTGGCGTTAATCCCTTCTTCCGCCAGTAAAATCGTCCCTTTGACGGCGCGATCGCGACAAAATTTCAGCAACGGTTCTCGCTTTTCTGCAAAATCGCGCAAACGGACGAATTTATAAAACGTGGCAACAACAACACTCATCAGAAAACTCAAAGACGCTCTATCGAAGGATCTATCATTGTGCCAGGGTTGTGACAGCGATCGCCCCTTCCGTTTAGAATATTTAAAAAAATTCGACCCGTCGATATCTCGTCGAGATGAACCTTAGCATCTCACGTTCGCATCACACTCGGCCGCGAACGTGAGTCGCCGTCCTCCATCGCTTCTGTTGACACGATTCCCAAACGCTATGACCGTCACCCACTCCAAAATGTCACAATCGGTTCAATATCCCGAAGTTACCATTCAACGCGCCAGACGAGCCGTGCGCTGTGCGCCGTTTCAACTCAAACTCTACATCGCCATGCGCGAAGAAGGGGTATTTCTCGGAGAAATTGCGGGAACCGCCGGCTTTAAAGCAGGATATACCGAAATGCCGATTCCCGAACTCAACGCCGAAAACGATCTGTTGTGGCTGATTAACGTCGGAGTGTTGCGTCGGAAAGTAGACGGACAGGGTATTACAGACAGTTTCCGCCTGACGCCGTTGGGACGTTTGGTCGTCCGCGAGTGGCAGGAACATGGAGAGTCGTGGCCAGCCAAATTAACCCGGTTCGATCGCGTAGCGAATTGGTTGCGGCGTTGGTTGCGGTTGCCCCTCTAATCGACGCGGCGATCGAATTCTATCAACAAAAAACCCCGGCTGGGTGTCTTGCCGGGGTTAACTATCAGGGTGCATCTACCGTTCTATACTTCCGGGCTGAAGGAATACCGTCCGGAGAGTTTGTCAAAAATCTTCCAACCTCTTGGACAACGGGGTTTCTAGACTTTCGACAAGACAAAGACGCTACCCACGTTGCCCCGTCCGATGCGTAAATCCTCGTCGAGATAGGTGATTTCCAGCCAACCGCTGCGCTCTCCTGGAGTAATCTCGAAATCCACGGCGAAGAACTTTTTACCCGATTCCATCGCTTCGATAAACGAGTCGGGGTTTTGATAGCCGATGAGTCGCTGCAATCCCACCACGAATCGCTGAAATTTCACGTCAACGCGACGGGTGGAGGTGGGTTGAAACCTTGCCGCCACGCTCACCATACCTTCGAGATAGGGAATACCGCGCAGTTCAGCAATATTGTAGATTTTGCGGTCTTTAACGCGGATACATTGGTAAATTTGCCCGAGATTGTAAACGGGAAATCGATCGATCCCCAACAGTTCGTCGCTGGTGGTGTACAACAGTCGCCAGTTGCCCTCGAGGAGTTCAGCGGCTTCGATGGGGTTGGGGGTGGGGTTGCGATCTTCAAGACGCGCCACCGCCGAGAGAATCGCGGTTTTATCGGTTTCCGTCGCCAGCAAACCGCGATTTTTGCCCGCGATCGCCTGTAACAGTTCGTCTTTGCCGAGCATAAGTCAATAAAGGTTTCAATGAATTTTAAGGGGCTGTTCGAGCGGAGTAAATTACTGTAAAAACTCAGTGTTTCGAGATGTTCGCGACAGCGATTCAATTTTAAGGATATCGAATTTCAGCAAATAGGAAACCGTGCGATAGAGGCGAACGCCGCCAATCGATCGCGGCGCAATCTGCCACTGTCGAAAAATCTCTTCGATGGAGATCGATCCCAATTTTCCCACCAATTCGATAAGTCTATCCGTCTCTTCCGGCGATAGGCGGCGGGAACTGCCCAAGGTATTCGTCCACAATTGAAACAACTCCGCCCTTGCTTGCGGCGACGCCATTTGACCGAGGGTCAATCGCAGCTGTGGCGTCAGACTTTGCGTAGGATAGTGAGCGAAGGCGCGGAAGGGATCGTCGCTAATGGGATAGGGCGATCGCTCAGCCTCCAGCGGCGCACACATGGACTCACTGGCTCGTTTTCGGGCTAACTCCACCCACAGCGCCTCGTAAGATTCGATGACGATACGCCAATCGTACACCTGTCGCGCCCGTTGGCGGCCGTTTTCCCCGAGACGCTGACGCAAGGTGCGATCGCCCATCAACCGCAGTAAAAACGTCGCGCAAGCATCGATGTCGATGGCCGTAGTCATCGCACTTTCCCCCACAAAGGTACTGTAATTGACTCGATCGTTGATGTAATCGAACGCCAAATCGCCCCCCGTTCCCGGCGGCGGTAACAGCGTCGGGACGCGAAAGCCGTCGATGTCGTGGCGGACAGATTCCTTATACCCGTTCCAATCGGAGACCACCACAGGAAGCCCCGACGCCATCGCTTCGATGGGGGTCAAGCCGAAAGTTTCCTGAATGTTGTCGGCCAAAGAAATAAAAATATCTGCCGTACTCCAAATCTGACGGCGAATTTCCGGTAAGCGTCCGTCTACAAACAGGGCGTTGACTGAGGGACAGTATTTTTTCGCCGCCGCTTTAAACGCCGCCTCGTCCTTGTCCGACTCAAACCATCCCGCTTGAATCAAATGAACCCGTTGTTGGGACAGTTGGGAATCTCGCCGAAGCTGCTGTACCGCCCGTTCCACGGCGAGATACATGGGGACCGGGTGAGCTTTGGCGTAGGAAACCAACCGCCCCACGAACAAAATTACCAGGTCTTCTTCAGCAATCTGTAAGGTTTGACGCAGGCGGCGGCGGGACTCTTTGGCTTGGTTTCCTTGGGGAAACGCCGTGCAGTCTACCCCCAGGGGAATCACGGGCAGTTGTACGTTTGCGTCCGGTCGGCATCCCGTGCGTTGGAGGAGGTATTCTCCCCAACTCTCGAGAAGATGTTCGACCCCCTGTTTGACCGCTTGGGAGGTGCAGATGAGAGCGTCCCAGGGTTGCACGGGGGCGATGAGTAACTGGCTGACGGCTTCCATGATGGCGCGGCTGGCGGTGGTGTGGGTGATACCGCACAGGCTATAGCTGCGAGAGTCGCTGAAACGTCGTTTCCAAGCCCATTCGCCGATGCCGGGAGTCGGGTAGTACAACACTCCGGCTTGGGAGAGAGAGGAGGGGTCGTTACTGTTTAACCAGACGATCGAGCGGTTTTGGGTGGTCCAGCCTCGGACGCGATGGCAAAACTCGCGAAACGAGTCCTCTGAAGGCGTCGAACAGTAAAGGGTCTCAGCTTGGCTGTAGCGGGCGAGAGCTTTGAGAAATCCTTCTCCTGCCGACTGACGCCCCAATAACCGCTTGCCGCTGGTGTCGTAGCCGTCTTTAACGTAGAAAATGGCGGCACTTCGGTGCATGGCGGAAAATGCTAACGGTACGTCGCCTCATTATACGAAAGCTTTTTGCCTTCTTCCCGAAAAATCCTCTGTCTTGACGAATTTCGCGAACTTCTGTGACAGCAACTAAGGGGCGCTCCCCGTTGCAGCGGGCGCATCTCACTTTTGTAAAAATAGGAAGCTCTGGGTCAGTTAATTGGAACGGAGTCGAACCCAATCGCCGATCTCGACAGCGGAACGGCGTTCTTTTGTTCGCGGAAGTGCTGCGTAGCACGATCGATCCGGCCAGCTTTTCTCCGATGAATTTACAGTTTTGAGATGCACCCGTTACAGTTCCCATCGCTCGCGTCACTTAATTGTTATAAAATATGATATTGATATCAAGCCCCCAAAATGCTTTGAATCCCAAAAGAAATGAATAAACTTAAACAATAGAAGTGTCGTTCGCTGGGAACTGATTGGTGAAGATTCTGTTGGTCGAAGACGACGAACAATTAATTGAGTTGCTGAGTCAGTACCTCAGCCAACGGAACTATATTGTCGATCTGGCGACAGACGGGAAAACCGGTCTCAACTACGCTCGCACCTTCGATTACGACCTCATCGTTTTAGACGTGGTGTTGCCCGAACTCGACGGGATCGAGATTTGTCGGTATTTGCGATCGCAACACTATCAAATGCCGATTTTGCTCCTGAGCGCCCTCGAAAGCAGCCACGATAAAATTAGTGGACTCGATGCCGGAGCGGACGATTACGTGGTCAAACCCGTCAGCATTGAAGAACTGCTGGCTCGGATTCGCGCCCTATTGCGGCGAGGACATTATTCGCGACAACCCGTCTTGATCTGGGAAGATCTGTGTTTGGACCCGGCCACCTGCGAAGTCACTTACAAGCAGCAATCGCTGTCTCTGACGCCAAAAGAATACGCCCTGTTAGAGTTGTTCTTACGGTCTCCGTCGCGGGTGTTCGATCGAGACACGATTATCGCCCATTTGTGGTCTTTAGAAGAACCGCCCACCGAAAACACCCTCCGCGCCCACGTCAAAGGCTTGCGCACGAAACTCAAAGCCGCCAACGCTCCCGCCGACCTCATCGAAACCGTGTACGGCGTCGGCTATCGTCTAAAAAACGCCAATGACATGACTTCTCCATCCCCGATCGCTAACTCGACGATACCGACTCAGCCCGACTCCAATCCCACCCTCAACGCCATTAAAAAAGTGTGGGAACGGGTCAAACCCAGGGCGCTGCAACGGGTGGAAACCATCGAGCGGGGGGCCAACGCCATTGTGGACGGCGGCGAAGAGAGCGATCGCCGCTTGGCCCGTCAGGAAGCCCACCGTCTGGCAGGATCGTTGGGGACTTTCGGCTATCGTTACGGGTCGCAACTGGCCCGTCAAATCGAAGCCTTGCTGTCCAAGGAAGAGCCGTTAGCCGAAGCCGAACTGACACAGTTGTGGCAGAGTTTGGTGGAACTGCGCCAGCAACTCGAGGGAGATCCCGACCCCATCGCGGTGGAACCGCCGCCGATGGGGTCGGCTCCCGATCGCCGCCGCTTGTTGGTCGTCGATGACGATACGATGTTGACGGCACAAATCGCCGAAGACGCTAAAACCTGGGGACTCGAGACCCAGGTGGCGTCGACGGTGCGTCAGGCGCGACGGGAAATCGTGGAAAACCCGCCGAGTCTGATTCTGCTGGATCTCAATTTTCCCGAGTCGGAGGAAGACGGGTTGATGCTGTTGGAAGATTTAGCCCGCAACCGCCCAGAAATTCCGGCGATCGTGTTGACGGTACGGGACAGTTTTAACGATCGCCTGGCGGTGTCCCGGTTGGGGGCTCAGGCCTTTTTACAGAAACCCCTGACGACGACGCAGATTCTCGAGACGACCTTGGAAGTGTTGCAGCGATCGAACCCGGCGGCGAAGGTTCTGATCGTCGATGACGACGTTCAGGAACTGGCGTTACTGAAAGCCTTGTTGCAACCGTGGGGACTCAACGTGCAAACCCTCAGCGAGCCGCGTCAGTTTTGGCAAGTTTTGGAATCCTTTACGCCGGATTTGCTGGTTTTAGATTTGGAAATGCCCGATTACAGCGGTATCGAACTCTGTCAGGTGGTTCGCAACGAACCGCAGTGGCGCAAACTTCCGGTGTTGTTTTTGACGGTTCGCACGGATACTGAGACGGTCAATCGTATTTTTCGGGCGGGGGCGGACGATTACATGAGCAAGCCCATCGCCGGACCGGAGTTGATCGCGCGATTGTTTAACCGCTTGGAACGGACGCAACTGTTGCAAAACTTGGCCGAACTCGACCCGCTGACGGGTGTGGCCAACCGTCGCAAGTCCAGTTACGACATTACGCGATTGCTGCGAACTTGCGCTCGGGAAAGTCGGGTGTTGTCCTTTGCGCTGTTGGATATCGATCGCTTCAAACAGGTTAACGACCGCTACGGCCACGCTGCGGGGGATTTGGTGCTCCATCGCTTCGGCGAGGTGTTGCGGGAGTCTTTTCGCCCCAAAGATACCATCGGCCGCTGGGGCGGGGAAGAGTTTGTCGTGGTGGCGATCGATACTTTGAAAGCGGACGCCGTGCGCCGTCTGTCTGAAGTGTTGGCCGACTGGCGACAGCAAACCTTTACTTTGGACGATGAAGCCCAGTTGCAGGTTACGTTCAGCGCGGGAGTGGCTCAGTATCCCGAGGACGGGAAAGATTTACAGACGTTGTATCGCGCGGCAGATGCGGCGTTGTATCGCGCCAAAGAGGCCGGACGCGATCGCGTCTGTTCTGCTGGCTCAGTCGATGACCCTTGACCTGCCGCGCCTTGGCCGTAGACACTGCCGTTGGCGAATTTCCCGCCCCGCCCGAGAGCGCAAACCTCCACCGACAGGCTATCTCCCATCACCCGTCGCCTCGTTTTTAATGCACTTTTTTTTGGGTTTGTCAAGTCCCTTCACAACTTATTCATAAAATTTATTTAGGCTTGCCATAGAGCAAGTTCCTGCAAACCCTAAAATCCGAAAAGCTCAATAGTCTGGCGAACCCGGGCATTCTGGCCGGGACGGCGATGGCGCGACTCATAGGAAATTGCTATAGCCACAAATTCTTGGGATAAAAATGAACAAACACCGACGAATTTTAATCGTAGACGACGAACAAGATATTCGGGAAGTGACGCAGATCGTTCTGGAATTAGAAGGAGGCTGGGAAGTGGTGACGGCTAGCTCGGGATCGGAGGGGATCGCAGCCGCCGAGCGCGATCGCCCCGATGCCATTTTACTCGACGTGATGATGCCGGATATGGACGGTTTGGAAACCTTGAAACAGCTACGACAAAATCCCGATACCCAATCGATCCCGGTGTTGTTTTTGACGGCGAAAGGCCAGGGCAAAACCTTGCCAGAATGGGAGGCTCTGGGAATTGCAGCGGCAATTGCCAAGCCGTTCGATCCCTTGAAATTGGTTCCGCAAATTTGTGGTATCCTCAACTGGGATTAAAAACCCCTCGTTCCCTGAAGGAGATCGCCTCAGTTTCAGCTTTTTTGAGTTTGTTAAGATTTTTTAAAAAGTCATCGCTTCACAACTTTTTCACAATCCCCTCTTACACTGATGGACATAGCATCTCACAGAGAAGAGAGGTGGAAACCAATCATGAATGACTGTCCTTGTTGTTCCTCCAAACTCCTACGTCATGTCGCACACGGTAAGATTTATTGGTTTTGTCCCCACTGCCACGAAAAAATGCCAGATTTTTCGGCAATTCAGCTTTTAAATCCTCCAATTCCGTCGTTGGTCAGAGCAGCTCGTTAGCACTTCGCTATAGGACTTTTGACGCTTTTTCAAGACTGCTTGTAATACGCTGTTAAAAAAAACTTCAAAAAAGAAGGGGAATTGTCGAAGGACGCGCGTCATCCTGTCCGTCGGGGGTTCCCCTGCCTCGATCGCAAGGCAAATCGCCGATCGAATATATTAATAAAAAGTCGGCATTCGAGGCATGGGTGATGGGTTTGGATGCAGCCCTGCTAAAAAGGCTGGTGGCGACGGTCTCTCAACTCCAACAAGATGTACAGAACTATCGTCGTTGGGAAGAACATCTCCCGGTCGCTCATCTAAAATTGAACCGACTGGGAATCGTTTTGAGTGCCAATCGCGCCGCCGCGACCCTCCTGGGAGCGTTACCGGACAGCTTGGTGGGAAAATCGGTGTTTCAATGGCTCCCCGCTCGCGATCGCCCCAGCTTCAGAGTCTTTCTCGAGAGCGTTGGCGCAGGCGAACCGCCTCAAACCCATCGCTGCTGCCTGCACCGCCAAGACGGCCGCCCCATTGGGGCGATCGCCCGTCTGTCCGCCCTCGCCACCGCCGAAGGAGAAGACCACCTGTTACTGGTGTGGGAAACGGCGCCAGAAACCCCAACGCCATCGCCCCAAGAGCGTTACGAACTGGCACTCACCACCAGTCAAGTGGCAATTTGGGACTGGAACCTTGTCACGGGTCAGTTGTACGTTTCCCCCAACTTCCAACACCTCTGGAAAGACAACGGCGGAACGGAACTCGAGTCCTGGGAAACCTGGCTCGACGGCCTGCACCCCGACGATCGCGAAACGGTGCGGCCGTTCGTGCGAGGCTGCCTCGAGGGAGCCGCCGAAACCTGCCAATTCGAGTATCGCGTCCTCTCGCCAAAGGGCGAGCCTCGCTGGTTTTTATCGCGGAGTCGCATTTGGCGGGACGAACGAGGACGCCCCCAGCGCGTTATCGGCTCCCATACCGACATTACCGATCGCAAACGCACCGAAGCCGCCCTTCAAGAAAGCGAAACCCGATTTCACCACTTAGCCGCCAACGTTCCGGGCATGATTTTTCGCTACCTCTTGCATGCCGACGGTTCCGACGAAATCGCCTACGCCAGTCCGGGCTGTCAAACCCTGTTCGAGATTTCCCCGGAGGCGGCCTGTCGAGATACCAGTTTCCTCCTGGAAATGATGCACCCGGACGATCGCGATCGCGCCGCCAAGTCGATTCAACTCTCCGCCGAAACCCTACAACCCTGGTCTCTCGAATGGCGCGTCACCACCCCCTCGGGTCGTCAAAAATGGCTTCAGGGCATTTCCCGCCCCGAACCTCAACCCGACGGATCTATCGTCTGGGACGGCGTCATCTTCGATATCACCGATCGCAAACAGGCCGAAGACGACCTGCAAACCCTCGCCCAGCGGTTGCTGACGGTGGTCGAAACCGTCGGCGAAGGCATCACCCTCAGTGACGAACGGGGAAATCTGGGCATTTTCAATCCCAAAATGGAAGAAATTACCGGATACAGCAATGTCGAAGCCAACGCCGACCCCAACTTCCTCAGAACCCTCTATCCCGATGCTGAAGACTACGGCCAAGCCCTAGAACGACTGGAGTGGGTACGGCAACAGGGTAGCCTTCACAACATCGAAACCACGATTCGCGCCAAAGACGGCAGCCAGAAAACGCTCTTGGTCTCGACGCGGTTTCTGGCACTGCCCTCGAGCGAAAGTTTCGCCAGTCCAAGCCGCAGTTGTTACCTCAGCGCCTACCGGGACATCACCGAACGCTCTCGCGCTCTGGCTCAACTGCGGCAAAACCAAGCGTTCATCGAAGCCATCGCCAACACGACCCCGCAAATTATCTACATTGTCGATCTCTCGACTCTGAGAGTCGTATACGTCAACTCGCAAATTTCGGAAATTCTCGGTTACGATCCCGACGTCGTCCGACAGCGGGGCGAGGGGTTTTTTGCCGACACCTGGTATCCCGAAGACACTCCCCGATTGGCTGAATACGTGCGAACCTGGTCGGAGATCGAGGACGATGAGGGTCGAGAAATCGAATATCGGATGCGCCACGCCGACGGTCGGATACGTTGGTTGCGATCGCGCGACGTAACCTTCAAACGGAATGCCGAAGGAAAGACGGTTCAGGTGTTGGGAACCGCCACCGATATCACCGATCGCAAACAAACCGAACAACAACTGCGCGATCGCGAATCTCAACTCGATACCGTCGTCAACAGCACCTCCGACGGCATCGTTATCGTCGATGGCAAAGGGATCGTCTGTTTCGCCAACGCCGCCGCCGCCCGACTGTTCGATCGCCCCCTCGAAGAACTCCTCGGACAAGAGTTCGGTCAACCCATCGCCCAAGGCGATCCCGTAGAAATGGAACTGTTGCGCCCGGGCGGTCGCACCCTTCCGGTCGAAATTGCCGTGGCCGAAACCCGCTGGCTCGGTCGCCCCGCTTATGCTGTGTCCCTGCGGGATATCAGCCGCCGCCGCCAAGTGGAAGAGGCGCTCCTCGAAAGCGAACTGCGCTTTCACCAACTCACCCACAACATCGACAGCGTATTTTGGATTGTCGATCCCAACGTAGAAACCGTTCTTTACGTCAGTCCCGCCTACGAAACCCTCTGGGGACGGCCTCGCGCTGAACTGTACCAAAACCCCCGCCACTGGTTCGATGTCATTGACGCTGAAGATCGCGATCGCCTCGAAGCCTCCTTGTTTTGGGATGCCAGCCTCAATAAACCTTTGACAGTGGAATATCGCATCCTGCGACCCGACGGCGTGCGCTGGATTCGCGATCGCTCCTTTCCCGTGCGCGACTCCGACGGTACGGTCACCTGTATCGCGGGAATTGCCGAAGACATCACCGACGCCAAACGCGCTCAAGCCTCTCTACGAGCCAGCGAAGTCGCCCTGCGAGCCAGTCAAGAGCGGCTCAATAACGTTTTGGGGTCCATCGACGATTTGGTATGGTCGCTGTGCGCTCGCACCTTGCAACTGCTTTACGTCAGTCCGGCGTTGGTGAAAATCTACGGACGCGACCCGACGGAGTTTATCGAACAACCTCACCGTTGGGAAAAAGTCGTCTATCCCGGCGATCGCTACCCATTCAAACAAGCCTGGCGCCAACTGTTCGCCCTCGGCCAGTTCGACCTGGAATATCGCATCCTGCGACCCGATGGAACCCTGCGCTGGGTGCGGGGACGGGCGCGGCTGGTGCGGGACGAACGGGGCGACCCCCTCCGCATCGACGGCATCACTAGCGATATTACCGACCTCAAACACACCGAACTGGCCTTCAAAGCCAGCGAAGAACGGTTTCGCTCCCTCGTGGCCAACCTCACCGGGGCGATTTACCGCTGTTTGCCCGATAAATTTTGGACGACGGTGTTTATTAGCGACGCCATCGAAGATATTACTGGATATACCCCCGGTCAGTTTCTCTACAATTCCTGCTTTTGGGCGCAGATTATCCATCCCGACGACCTCGATCGCATTTCCCATTCGATTAACACCACCATCGCCCAACAAGAGCCTTACAGTTTCGAGTACCGCATTCGCTGCGCCGACGGGTCGATTTGTTGGGTGTACGAAAAAGGTCGGGGATTGTGGGACGAATGGGGGAATTTGGTATATCTCGACGGCACGATTTTCGATATCACCAGTCGCAAAGAAGCCGAAGAACGCCTGCAACAACAAGCCCAGCGCGATCGCCTCCTCAACACCCTCACCCAACGCATTCGCCAATCCCTCAACCTACAAGAAATTCTCGATAACACCGTTCGCGAAGTGCGTCACTGTCTCGGCGTCGAGCGGGTTTTGATTTTTCAACTGTTTCCCAACCGCCTCGGGCGCGTGGTGAGCGAATCCGTAGCCGAAGGCTATCAGGCCAGTGTGGGTATGGAATTTCCCGACGAAGAGTTTCCGAGTAATTGTTACGAGCGATATTGCCAAGGACTGCCCCGTATCGTTCTCAACGTCGAAACCGACCCCTTTGCCCCCTGTTTGGTGGAGTTTATGAAACAGATGGGGGTGCGATCGAAAGTCGTGGTGCCGATTCTCAAACCCTTTGAAGATCGCTCGCCGCTGTGGGGACTCCTCATCGCTCACCAATGTCGCCGGGTGCGACCCTGGAACGACGGCGAAGTGGAAATGCTCGGACAACTGGCCGCCCAAGTCAGCCTCGCCATCCAACAAGCCGACCTTTACGCGCAAGTCCAAGCCAGCGAAGCTCGCCTGCGGACGATGTTCGAGCAAGCCGCTGTTGGCATCGCCATCGGCGACCTTAACGGACGCCTTTACGAAGCTAATCACAAGTTCTGCGAAATTATCGGCTACAACCTCGACGAACTCGTGGGAATGTCCTTCGATCGGTTTACCCATCCGGAGGATGTGGCACGAGAATATGAGTTCATGGAGATGCTCATCAGCGGACAAACTCGAGATTATTCGATGGAAAAACGGTATTTCCGGAAAGACGGATCGATCGTTTGGGTGGAACTGACCCTCTCCTCGTTTCAATACGGCACTGAAGCGGGGTTGTACTATTTGGGAATTGTTCAAGACATCACCGATCGCAAGCAGTATCAAGCCGCTTTGGACAACTTGCGCCGCCGTTACGAACTGATTTTGACCTCTGCTGGAGAAGGGATCTGCGAGTTAGACCGACATGGCAACATCGCCTTTTGCAACCCCACCGCCGCTCGCACCCTCGGTTACACCACGAACAGGCTCATCGGTACCGCCGCCAACGACCTCGTGGCCTCCCTCGAAACTTTAGAGAGAGCCGGAACGAGCGAGATTCTACAGGAGGCGGAAATCACGGTGGTGGAGACCGAAAACGCTCCAACTCTCGCGAACGACCTCACCTGTGAGATGCCGCAAACCCTCGAGGCGATCGGTCAGGTATTGCAGCCAGAAAATCCCACGCGACAAGCGATCTTTCGCCGTCGCGACGGTTCGACGTTTCCCGTCGATTACGTCTGTACGCCCATTTTGTACGACAACGAATCCCTCGGGGCTGTGTTGACGTTTAAAGACATTACCGAACGTCAGGCCGTCGAACGGATGAAAAACGAGTTTATTTCCATCGTCAGTCACGAACTGCGAACGCCTCTGACTTCGATGCGCGTCGCCTTGGGCGTTTTGACCACCGGAAAGCTCGGACAGCTTCCCAAGAAAGCGACAAATCTCGTCGAAATCGCCTTGCACAACAGCGAACGTTTGGAACGCCTCATCGACGATTTGCTCGATTTCCAACAGCTCGAATCCGGCCGCATTACCCTCGATCGCGCTCCCCATCCTGTAGAAGAGTTGTTGGTACAAAGTACAAATATCATGCAAGCCATGGCCGATCGCGACGGCATCGCCTTGGTGTTAGACCCCCTCTCCGAGAGCCTCAAACAAGCGCGATTGTGGGTCGATGCCGATCGCACGCTTCAGGTCTTGACAAATTTACTAAGTAATGCTATAAAATTTTCCGCTTCAGGCAATACTGTCACCTTACGGGCGTTGTGGGTCTCCGAAGACAGAGAAGAATCGCCCCGAAAGATCTGCATACAGGTGTGCGATCGCGGTCGTGGCATTCCGAGCGATCGCCTCGAAAGCATTTTCGACCCCTTCCAACAAGTAGACGCCTCAGACTCCCGCCAAAAAGGGGGAACCGGACTCGGTTTGACCATCTGTCGCCGTCTCGTCCTCGCCCACGGCGGCCGCATTTGGGCTGAAAACCGTTCTGGAGGCGGAACGCGGATGTCTGTAGTGTTACCGCTGTGGGAGGAGGAGAGGGGCAGATAGGGAACGGGGGAGATTGGGAGATTTCCCATCATCCCATCATCCCATCATCACCTCTACCACCAGAGCCGATTTCCAGACTCATCAGTTCTGGCTTGTCGGATGACGTCGGAGATTTCTTCAGCATCTCTGACGTGGTGCAGGGCTTTTTGTTCGCCCTCTGGGGTGTCGATAACAAAATACGTGGGAACGACGAGGCGGCTGAACACATCAACGGTATCGACAGCCACTTGTTGGGCTTTTTCTTTGACGTTTTGCGACTCGTCCGCAATGCGATCGCCGGGATTAACGGTTAAGCGTTCGGTGAAGGATTGCATTAATGAACCTCCGTGTGATGGGTTGAGCGTGAAGTTTGACCTTCACTTTCAACTTAACGCCGAGAATCCTGGGGTTTCATCTGTCGTTTGTTCTAATTGCCAATTGGCAAAAGTCTTTCGATCGAAAGATAACACCCCCCCCTTCAACCCCGGCGATCGCCACCGCAGGGCAAATTCCCGCGAGTCGTTCTCTCTACCAAGATCCGTCGCAGTGTTCCGCCCATAACCGAGGGCTTGGGGGGTGGTGAAGCGACGGGAGGGAGTCGTTCGCTTAAGCCTAAGACACAGGTATTTATTTCCCAAGCTAGGAGAGTTTCATGCTAAACCTGACGTGAGAATTCAAGCTAGAGCCAACGGCGGAGCAGGTTTGAGCCATCGAACAGATTTTGGATCTGTGCCGCCAGGTCTGGAATTTGGCTCTGTGGGAACGTAAGGATTGGCTAAATTCCCGAAAGTCGCCCGTGAATGCCTGTTCCATCGTACAGGAATTTATCTGGCCAGCGGATGCACCATTTCCCAGCTATGCGCGGCAGTGCAAGTCCCTGACTGCGGCCAAAGCTGAATACTCCCGATTAAAGACTGTCAACGCGATGGTTCTTCAACAAGTCATCCGAAAACTGGAAGCCTCCTGGGAGCCATGGCGGTTAAAGCGTTCGGCCCCATTCGCGAAGACCTATTTTTTAAAAAGCTCTTTGGTTAAACGGCTGGGGTGGTGGTTTCCTTCCGTCTATCCAACCCACTTAAAAAGCTAGATTCCCGGCATCTTGGAGAGGCCGGGAATCTTTCAGAATCTTACATTCAAACAACTTTAAAACAAGCGCATCCCTCGCGCCATCATCGCCGCAAACAAAGGAATCAGCAGAAAGCCAACGATTTCCACTTTAATCATAGAAGAAAGCAAGCGCGTTTTTGCCGCCGTCAATACTGGGGCTGCGCCCTGCTGCCAATCTTTCGCCCACAAAATAAACGTAATTGTGGGATATAACGACAGCGTTCCGACGAAAAGAAAAATGCCAACTTTTATCCAAAATACGGGATTGCTCGTGTAATACTCCGTGCCTTTTCCGAAGTAGAGAACGCGCAAAACTCCCGTAATCAACACCATTAAAGCTGACATTCCATAAACCACGTCAGCAATAACGATTTTTTGCGATTCTTGTAGCGTGGGACGCTCTTTTAACGTGAAGCTTTCCACGACGAGCGCACCCACTGCCAGCATAAATCCGAGATAGTGCAAGTATGCCGTAACAGCACTGTTCCACATGGTTATTTGTTGAAGCTAATTGTTGGAAACCTGAGACAAGTTGCGATCGAATCCTCTGATGAAAACTCGATAGTTATATTGTTGCTTGTCCAAGGGCGGATTATAACACGATCGCCTTGACCTTTGCCCGCAAAAACAATCGATCGCCATGTCGATACCCCAAATGAGTAATCTTCACGCGATCGCCCGGTTGCGCCGTTCCCTTGGCTAACTGGTGCAATTGGGGATCGTATGTCACTTCTTCGGCAATTCTGCCGATGGGTTCGACATCCCATCGCTGTAACAAATGTTCGATCGGTTTGACGAGCGGTAACAGGTTTTTCGCTGCAAACTGAGGATTGTTTTCCACAGCATGAGCGGCGGCGTGCCAATAGGTTAAAAAGGATTCGAGAATGTCGAGGCTTTCCCGTTGGAATTCATCAGCAAAGGTATCTCGAGCGCGATCGAACTCCCCTTTGAGTCGATCGTACTCCTGTCGCAGCCTCTCCGCCTCCGCCGACGATTCCACTGGCGGCGACGACTCCACCACGCCAAACGCCGCTAAAAACTCCGTCACCGACACCTGCAACGCCGCACACAACTTCAGCAGGTTCTCTAAACGCATTTTCTCGAAATTGCCCCGCCGCACTTGGCGAAGTTGCCAGTTCGACACCCCCGCCAGACGACGAAGTTCCGCAAAACTGGAAATACCGACGTTCCCCATCAGTTGACGGAGAACGTCGGTGTAGTCTCTCGATTCGGTGGAATCAGTCATCGATCGCAACTAGCAGGCGGCTTCAGCGTTGGATTCTACCACGCTCGTTTCGATCGATCCGCACCAACCCTTACTCTTCTTCCAGCAGACTTCGCAGCATCCACGCCGTTTTCTCGTGAATCTGCATCCGTTGCGTCAGTAAGTCCGCCGTGGGTTCGTCGTTCGCCTCGTCCGCCAGGGGGAACACTTCCCGCGCCGTGCGAACCACTGTTTCTTGACCCTGTACCAACTGGCGAATCATGTCTTTAGCGTGAGGAACGCCGTCGGGTTCTTCAATCGAAGTCAGTTTGGCGTATTCGCTATAGGTTCCCGGTGCGGGATATCCCAAAGCGCGAATCCGTTCGGCGATTTCGTCTACCGCCGTCGAGAGTTCTGTATATTGCTGCTCGAACATCAGATGCAGCGTTTGGAACATCGGCCCGGTAACGTTCCAGTGGAAGTTGTGGGTTTTCAGATACAGGCTGTAGGTATCCGCCAGCAGGCGCGACAATCCTTCGGCAATTTTGGCACGGGTTGGGTCGTCGATTCCCGTGTTAATTGGCATGGTTTGCATAACGATCTCCTTCGTTAAGTAGTGATGTTTTGACTGTAAAGCACAGTTTGGCGAAACGCGCTTAAGCTAAGTGCATCTTTAGAACTGCTTTCGGCGCTCGTCGCACTCGACAACGAATCGTCTCCTGTCCGAGGCGCTGACAGGCTTCGTAGCGGTGACAGCCGGAAAATCCGTAGTATTTTCCCTCTACCTCTAGCACGTCGATGGGTTCTTGCAGTCCGATTTCCGCGATCGACGCCATTAATGCTTTGACTTTCTCGGGGTCGTTTCCCCGAGGGAGAGGACGGCGAATTTTGTCGATGGGGATATCTTCGATTCTCATGACATCCTCGAACGGTTGCTGACTTGATTGTAGTCATAACGATTATGAGTTGTCAATATAGAGATTGGGATGAGGGGATGATGAGATGATGGGATGATGTGGGTCTCCCTTGTTTTCCCGATCCTGGCTATGTCTCAAACTCTAGTTCTCCACGATAGCGACGGCGGAATTGACGACTATCTCTCGACACTGCTGTTGATGACGATGGAAAACTTTGAACTGCTGGGCGTTGTCATCACACCAGCGGACTGCTATTTTTGGGACGTTCTGGCGACGGCGTATCTCGGACGACCGGATTTGTACGAGTTGCGAGAGTACGAGGTGGATATCATCACCGAGGGACCGAGTCAGGGACGCACGATCGCTAAACCGGGAGGTCGTCCAATTTAAGTGTTTGAAAATGTGGATTTGGATGGGTTTTACGAGTATTTTTTGGGGCAATTGATGCGGTGATGGGGTGGTTTTTTACTGCAAAGACACAGAGGATTTATTAATTTGGCTATATCCCCGGCATCTTAGAATATGCCGGGGATCTTTTGGGTCTCTATTTTTGGGTCTCTATTTTTTTCTTCGATATTTTGACGGGGCGTTAGGTTTCGCGATCGCTTCACCCAATCTACGGATTTTTAAGTTTGTTAAAACGGTTTTTTAAAAAGCGGGTCAATATTGTTCTTACAATAACTGCGATTTGTCAATTCCCCTCTAAATTTAAGGATTACTTTAACATCTTTGTTGGCGAAACGAGTATCGATCTCTCAATTCTCAATTAAGATCGAGAAGGAGCTAAAAAATCCCCAATCGTGAAATCCCACCACAAACTTCTCGTCTCGATCGCCGTTCTCGTCCTCCTGGGATTGATGGTGTCGGGAAGCCTCATCCACCTGCTGACTGAATCCTGGTGGTTCGATTCTGTCGGCTTGTCTCAAGTGTTCTGGACGCGCATACAGTGGCAAATTCTTGCCTGGGTGGTGGGATTTGTCGGCTGTGGGGCGATTTTGTGGGCGAACTACCGCATTGCCATGTACGTCACGCGATATCGGCTGTTTCGCGCCCTGGCTGAAAGTAGCACTTGGAGTCCTTACGCCAAGCAAATCCCCAACGCCATCGCCGGATTCGTCACGTTCTTCGTGTCGCTGTCGGTGGCGTCGGCGGCGTCGTCGGCGTGGGAAACCATCCTCAAATTTCTCAACGCCAGGGAGTTCGGAACGACGGATGCGATCTTCAAGCAAGACTTGAGTTTTTACCTGTTCGACTTGCCGTTTTACGAAGTGTTACAAAACGGCTTGTTGTCGATCGCCGTTATCAGTTTAGCCGCCGCCGTCGCTGTTTACGCTTTTAAAGGGGAAATCGGTCTCGGACGGGGGTGGACGCATGTCGTGTCTGGCGGGGTGCGGGTTCATTTGAGTTCCTTACTGGCGATTGTGGCGGTGTTGCTGGCGGTGGGGTTCTGGTTGCAACGGTACGAACTGTTGTATTCCAACGAAGGCGTCGTTTTTGGGGCAGGATATACCGATATTCACGCCAGACTTCCCGCTTACGGGGTCATGAGTTTCGCCACGATCGCCTTGGCGGTGTTGTGCGTGGCGGCGTTGTGGCAACATAGTTTTGCTCTGCCTTTGTTTGGCGTAGGAATTGCTTTTATCGCCTGGATTGTCGTTGGGGGAATTTATCCTTGGGCGATTCAAGCTTTCGTGGTGGAACCGAACGAACTGGCTAAGGAAAAGCCCTATGTGGCGAACAATATTGAAGCGACGCGACAAGCCTATGGATTAGATAGTGTCGAACGGTTCGATTATCCTGTAGAAGCCAGCCTCGATCGCGCGGCGTTAGACGCCAACGAATCCACCATCGATAATATTCGCCTGTGGGATTATCGTCCTCTGTTGAGTACCTATCGCCAATTGCAAGAAATTCGGCTGTACTATCGCTTTTTGGATGTCGATCTCGATCGATATAACCTTGAGGATCTCGGCTACCGTCAAGTGATGTTATCCCCTCGAGAACTGTCTTACGCGCAAGTTCCCCAACAGGCGAAAACTTGGGTCAACCAACGGCTGAAATACACCCACGGTTACGGGTTAGTGATGAGTCCCGTGAATCGAGTCACCTCCGACGGTTTACCGGAATTTTTCATTCAAGATATTCCGCCAGTGTCTAATATTTCTCTGGAGGTGGAACAGCCGCGAATTTATTACGGGGAAGAGACGAACAATTATATTTTTACGGGAACGACAACTCAGGAATTCGACTATCCTCGAGGGGAAGAAAATGCTTTTAATAATTACGACGGGAAGGGCGGCGTTCCCATGGGAAGCTTCGGGCGAAAACTCGCCTATGCGTTCGATCGCAGCAGTCTGAAAATTCTCATTTCCGGCTATTTCAACCAAAACTCTCGCATTCACTACCACCGTCAGATTCTCGATCGAATCCGCACCGTCGCGCCGTTTTTACGGTTCGATGGCGACCCCTACATTACCCTCATCGACGGAAAACTTCAGTGGATTGTGGAAGGATATACGACTAGCGATCGATATCCCTATTCTAAACCTGTAGCTCGCAGCGATAACGCCGCCAGTTTCTTGAGTCAACAGAACTTGAGAAATATCGTCGCCGGAGAAGTCAACTATCTTCGCAACTCCGTTAAAATTGCCATCGACGCCTACGACGGAACGATGAAATTTTACGTCGTAGAAGAATCCGATCCGGTATTGCAGACGTATCGCAATATTTTTCCCGATTTGTTCGTGGATCGATCGCAAGTTCCCGAAACGGTAGCGGCGCACTTCCGCTATCCCTTAGACTTGTTTTCGATTCAAGCACAAATGTATTTGTCCTATCACATGGACAATCCCGAAGTCTTCTACAACCGCGAAGACCTCTGGCGCTTTCCCACGGAGATTTACGAAGGCAATCAAGAAACCGTCGAACCTTATTATATTATCATGCGACTCCCTGAGGAAGATCGGGAAGAGTTCGTATTGATTTTACCGTTTACGCCGGTCAATAAAGACAATACCATCGCTTGGATGGCAGGTCGATCGGACGGCGAGAATTACGGACGACTCCTAATCTACGATTTCCCCAAACAAAAACTCGTCTACGGTCCGAGTCAAATCGAGGCGAGAATCGACCAAAACCCGACGATTTCCCAACAGTTCAGTTTGTGGAGTCAGGAAGGCTCGCGGGTGATTCGCGGCGATTTGTTAGTGATTCCCATCGATCGATCCTTATTGTACGTCGAACCCGTGTATTTACGCGCCGAACGGGGCGAATTACCGGAACTCAAGCGCGTCGTGGTGGCTTACGACAACCAAATCGTCATGGAACCGACGTTAGAAGAAGCCTTAAACGCCATTTTTGGAGAACAAGCCGAAACGCCGCCAGAAACTACAGCGCCTCCAACAGGCGCGACGCCGCAATTTTCTCAACTGGCGCAACAGGCGCAAGAAGCGTACAACCAGGCGCAAGAAGCGTTACGAAATGGAGATTGGTCGAGTTACGGTCGTTACCAACGAGAGTTGGGAAATCTGTTACAACAACTCAATCAATAGGTCGAAACCATCGATTTAACACCGGCTCCTTACCTTTTTCAGCAAGCCGGAAAATTGATAGCCCGAAAAATTCAAGCCAGAGAGATGAAACCCAATCCCCCAAAATTCAAGTTTTAATTATCAATTATCAAGTATCAATGGTTAAAATCTTGTTAGTTGATGACGATGAAGCCTTTGCAGAAGGAATTGGCGAAGCGTTAAGTCGCCAACATTACGTGGTCGATTTAGCCACCGACGGACAAACCGGGTGGGTGTTCGCCGAAACCTGTACTTACGATTTGATGCTTCTCGATTGGCGCGTTCCCGACCTCGATGGGTTGACCTTCTGTCGCCGTCGGCGCGATCGCGGCGATCGCACGCCGATTTTACTGATGACCGCCCACGATGCGAGTCCGCAGCGTGTTAAGGGATTAGACGCCGGGGCGGACGATTATCTCGTCAAACCTTTCGATATCGAAGAGTTGCTGGCGCGAATTCGGGCGTTGCTGCGGCGGGGAAAAGATGCGTTGCTTCCGAGGGTGGAATGGGGGTTGTTGCGCCTCGACCCCCAAGCCTGTCGGATTACTTACGACGGTTGCGAGTTGAAGTTGACGGCGAAGGAATACGAACTTTTGGAGGTGTTTTTGCGATCGCCGGAACGGATTTTCAGTCAAAGTGCGCTTCTCGATCGCTTGTGGACTTTCGACGACCCGCCTTCTGAAAACGCCGTGCGCCGTCAGATTACCAACTTGCGCCAAAAACTCAAGAAAGTGGGCGGAGTCGATGTCATCGAAACTGTGTATGGTTTGGGATATCGCCTGCGAGAACCGGAACCGACGCCCCCCAATCCCCTGGCGGCGGTGTGGGAACGGAACAAAGCCAAGTATCTCGATCGTATCGCCATCGTCGAATCGGCCATCGCCGCGTTACAAAGCAACGCCCTCGGTTCCGAACAGTTAAAAAGCGCCTTAGCAGAAACCCACACTCTAGCGGGGTCTTTGGGAAGTTTCGGGTTCGATCGCGCTTCGCAGATTTCCCGACAACTCGAAGGAGGGTTGAAAGCCGAAACCCCCAATCCGCTACAGTTGCGCGACGGTTTGAGAGAACTCCGCCAAGCCTTGGATTTACCGATCGATCGATCGAACTCGAACCTCAACTCTAACTCGATCGCCAAAGCGACAGCATCAGAATCCCCCAAAACCCATCTGTTTGTCGTCGATGCAGATGTCGCCTTCGCCGAATCGATCGCCACCGTCGCCAGAGAACGGGGAATGACCGTCGAACTCGCCCATAGCTTCGCCGACGCCGAGGCGAAAGTGTCGAAACAAACCCCCGACTTAGCCTTAGTAGATTTCAACTTACCGGATTCCGACGGCGGCGGCTTCGAGGTGTTGGCGCAACTCACCCACCGCTGTCCCCCCGTTCCCGTAGTGGTGTTAACCGGACGGGAAAGTTTGATCGATCGCGTCAAAGTCGCCCGCTTGGGCGGTTGCGGCTTCCTGGCTAAACCCGTTTCGCCCCAACAGGCGATCGAAACCGTCAGTCAACTCGCCAAACCCGCGTCCACCCCCAGCAGTAAAATCCTGGTGGTAGACGACGACAGCGAACTTCTCGACGCCATCCAGACTTTATTGGAACCTTGGGGCTTTCATCTGGTTCTCCTCGACGATTCCTGTCAGTTTTGGGAAGTTCTCAACCGTACCCAACCGGATTTACTGTTGTTAGATGTCGTCATGCCCGATGTCAGCGGGATCGAACTCTGTCAGGTGGTTCGCAACGACCCCCAATGGTACGATTTACCGGTTTTGGTGTTGTCAGCCCATCGCGATTCCGAGACGGTGCGTCAAGTGTTCGTCGCCGGTGCTGATGATTTTATCCAAAAACCCCTTGTCGAACCGGAACTGATCGCGCGGATTCTCAATCGCTTGGAACGTCAAACCCTCCAACGCCGAATCGGGAAATTGTGGCAGCAGTATTCGCGCTGAGGTGGCGCAGCCTTGGGAACCCGGAAGAAATCTCGTCCCCTCCGGTTCTGCAAATAGGATACGGAAACTTTACGCAAATTTCATGAAATCTTGAAGTTTTATAACAAAAATTCAGTGATGTTTGTTACAATTTAACCAGCGTGAAGGATTTAACAGAAAGGTTGAACCCGCAAGGTGCGGGAACGCGCTGTTATTGAGTTTCCTCACGGCTATCACATACAACGTGATTGGTTTTGGTTGGTTTTAAACGGGTCAGCTCGCTGCAAGCTGACCGTTTTTTTAGAGATTTTTGGGGAGATAGTTCGGCGATCGAGTGGGGTGCATCTCAAAAATGTCAATTTTTTTGTCAGACTCGATTTTTTCTGATATCAGCAATTTTTCACCACAGAGACACAGAGGACACAGAGAAGTTCTTGCGACGAGCGGAAAAACTGCTGTTTTTTTATCGTTTTATCGATTCTGTTGTTGACAAATTTGCTTTTATGTGGTAAATGTTTGGCGTTGTCCGAGTTAGGTTTTACGAAAGAGAATCGATCGATTGTTGGCCGGCATGTCGATGGTTTCGAGCCAAGTTAAGCCTTCCGAGTCCGCCACCTCAATAACCGTTTCCAAATCTCGCACGCCCCAGGCAGGATCGCGATCGCGCAACATAGCATCGAAGGCTTCGTTACTGGGGGCGGTGTGGCGTCCCCCTTCCTTAAACGGTCCGTAGAGATACAACAGTCCGCCTGCGGGTAAAATGCGACCCGCCCCCGCCAGCAAACCCAATCCCGCCGACCAGGGGGCAATGTGAATCATATTAATACAGACGATCGCCGAAATCGGAGAATCCTGCAACTGCGGCGGTGGCGTCCGTTTGATCGACCATCGATCGGCCGTTGCGTCCAGATGCACGGGAGACAGCAGAGTTTGGACACCAACATAATCCCGCCACGCCGCAATACTATCGAGATGTAGGGGATTGCAATCCGAGGGCAACCACAGACGGGGTTTCAGTCGAGGAGCGAAAAACGCCGCGTGTTCCCCCGTGCCGCTGGCCACTTCTAACACCGTTCCCGACTCCGGTAACACCCGGCGCAATACCGTTAAAATCGGTTCGCGGTTTCGTTGCGTCGGTGGGGCAAACTGGCGATCGTCCCGAAGGTTTTCATTTACCATAAAACTGCCGTTTTGTTCCTTACCTGTTACATTTCTTGAGTTTCGGGTGCCGGTGCCGCTTGCAGCGTCTTCGATAACAGAGCGATCGCGCCATCGACCCGATCGACACTCTCTTCCGTGGCCGACACCAACAACAAGAAAACTTGTCGATCGACCTGACGCGCCAGAGTTTTTCCTGTGAGGGGTTTTCCGCCAATCTCCGCCGTCCAGTTCATCTCAATCGTATCCGGTGCCGTGGACGTGACGCTTCCCGGTTGAAAGCCTTCCCCGCGATCGAGGGTTTCGATGGCCATTTGAGCCAGTTCGTCCGGAGCCAGAGCGCGAGGATTCACCCGTTGCTTCGTCACGACAGTATAGGCCAACGTGCGATCGCCCGACTCGAACAGAGGAATTCCCGCCATCCTCGTCAAACTAAACCCCTCGATCGTACCAATTTGGAACTGACCCGGCTGAGAATAAGAACCTTCCGCCAGAGCCAACCCAGCCGTATTCATTTCCTCCGGCGGCGAAATTTCTTCCAATTCAAACTCAGCCGGCGCTTCCGAAGGCGGTTCCTGCGGTTTGGGCGTCGGCGACTGCGCTTCGTTCGACGTCGGAACCACCGGAGGATCGGGCAGTTGAGGGGGCGTTTGCGCCAGAGGGTTTCCCACCGCAGCCAAACGGAGTTCTCCTCCGCCATCGGACGCCACCGCCACCGAGTTTTTCATCGGACTTCCAACCCACGCCACCACAGTCGCCGCCAACAGGGCCAAAGCCAAAAACCAAGTTAAATGTCGTTTCATGGTGATGTTTCTCCTCTCCCATTACGGCGTCGGAATGCCCAAAATCGTATCGGTATTTCCCGTAAAGAACAGTCCGGCAATACACCCCGTCATCAGCGTCGCCAGCGTTCCCGCCCACAGCGCCTTAAAGCCCAACGCCGAAACATCCGAACGGCGGGAAGGCACCAACGCCGAGAGTCCGCCGACGAAAATTCCATAAGACGCGAAGTGAGTAAAGCCGCACAAAACATAACTCACGACGAGCATGGCGCGGGGGGTAATTTCTCCCGTGCGAGCCAGTTGCGCCAAAGTGTTGTAAGGCGGAATATTGGTCTCAAACAGTCGCCGTCCGATAATGACCGAAGAATCCCAAAGCACCTGCCAGTTTTCCTGAAACCCATCAGTAAAGGGAATCGGCAGCGCAACCCCCGTTAAAAAGGTTAAGGGGAGAAACAGCGCCCCCAAAATGTTTTGTAACGTGACGTATTGAAAAACGACCCCCGCCCAACCCGGAAGTTGGCTCAACCCTTCAAACAGGGCGTTGAACAGAGCGACTAAGCCCAAAATGGCGATAATCACCGCCGCGATACCCACCGCCATTTTTACCCCATCTAACGCCCCCACAATGAGGCTATCGACGGGATTGAGTTTTTTCTGTCCCTCTTCTTCCGGGTCTTCGGGGATGTGACCGAAGGTTTTGGGGGTGGTCGTTTCCGGAACCAGCAGTTTGGCCAGGACGAAACAGGCCGGAATCGTCATAATCGAGGCTGAGACGAGGTGGCCGGTGATGTTGGGGAACGTCGGACGTAGCAATCCGGCGTAGAGAGCGAGAACGGACGACGCAATGGAGCCGAAGCAACTGGCGAGAATGGCACAGAGTTCGCTGCGGCTCATCTCGGGTAGAAAAGGTTTGACGGCGATGGCCGATTCGATCCCTACGAAAATGTTCGCCGCCCCCGAGAGGGATTCCGCCCCGCTAATTTTCATCGTGCGCTGGAAGATTTTGGCAAACAGCGCCACGATCGGTTGAATGATGTTGAGGCGATACAGCAGGCTGACTAATCCTGAGAAGAAGATCACCTGCGGCAGCGATCGAAACGCCAGAATAAAGCCGGGGTTGAGGTTGTCCGGTCCGAGTCGATCGCCCGGAACGTTCACGTAAGGAGCGCCCACCGTGCGAACGAGCCAGCGTCCCGGCTCTCCCGGACCGACGAGTCGACTGGGATCGGGGACGAACGCCGAATTTCCGCCCCCAAATAAAAATCGCGCCCCCGCTTCGGAGGCGTCGAGAACGACATTGAGCAAGTCGTTAATCCAAACGACCACGTTACTGCCAATACCAAAAACGATCGCACCCACGATTAACTGAAGCCCGATTCCCCAGAAGATCGTATTCCACGAAACGATACGACGGTTTTCCGAACCGAGCCACGCAATAAAACACAAACCGACAAGTCCCAGGGCAGACAAGATGTTGAGTGCGCTCATATAGTTCTCCGGAATTCTGGGTTCAAACCACGAAATTCAACAGGATTTCACGGAGATGCCGCTATATCCGACCGTGGTGCGACGCCCAGTCGCGATTGAAATACGTTGCAAACCAGGTTACTCCAACAAGACCTTACCTTAAAAAGGGTCGATCTCAGTACGCGATCGACCCGATTTGATGCAATCTCGATGCGATCGACCCCACTTGACGGCTCCGTTTTTAGCGATACGATATATAAAAGGATGAGTATCTAGTTATAATAGACACTAACCAACCGAAGAGAATCGATAAGACCGACAGAACAGATTATGAGCAAACGAACCAAGAACGCCCCCAAACTCAAATATCTCAGCCCCGCCCAACTGGAGGCTCGCCAAGACCAACTCGAAGTGGTCGACATTCGCGGCATCATCGAATATATGTTCGGCCACGTTCCCGGCGCCAAGCGCATGAGCCTCGCCCGTATCTTAAAAGACATTCCCAAAGACCAGCCCATCGCCGTCACCTGCCTCTCAGGAATGCGAAGCCAAAGCGTCGCCAACGTCCTGGTTCAAAAAGGCTATCAAAAAGTATATAACCTGCAAGGGGGCTGCATGGCCTGGCAACGGGCCGGATACGGTCTCAAAGCCGGACTTTAAACCGCCAACAGGGGAGAATCAAGCGTATTTCAGTCACCCGTGATGAGATTGATGAGATTGATGAGATGATGAGATGATGAGGTGATGAGGTCATGAGAAATTATCACGATCTCCCCTGGTCTCCCTCTCCCCTGCTCCCCCCTCTCCCCTGCCCCCTCATTCTTTCAGCGAGACGGATCGAACTATGGTATCTGTAACCCCTTCCCTCAACGGCAGCCGTCCCCCCGCCACATCGACGCTTCCCCCGTTGCAAATCGGTAAATACACCGCCCGAGTTCCCATCGTTCAAGGGGGGATGGGCGTGCGAATTTCCGGCGCGAACCTGGCCGGTGCGGTAGCCAACGCCGGAGGTATCGGTATTATTTCCGCCGTCGGCTTGGGCTTCAACTCTCCCTATTTCGACGCACAAACCCGCAAAGGCGACTTTTTCGAGGCCAACCGACTGGCCTTGATTGACGAACTGACCAAAGCCCGCAGCATCAGTCCCGACGGCATTATCGGCGTCAATATTATGGTAGCGGCGCGAGACTTCGATACGTTAGCCAAAACCGCCGCCGAACATGGGGCGAACCTCATCGTGGCCGGGGCGGGACTGCCGATGACGCTGCCCAGCCTCACGCAAGACTATCCCGATGTGGCTCTGGCGCCTATCGTTTCCAGTACCCGAGCCGCCAAACTCATCTATCGCAAGTGGAAGCGTCAAGGTCGCGTTCCCGACGCCTTTATCGTGGAAAACCCCCGCACCGCTGGGGGACACCTGGGGGCGTCCGCCGAAGAACTCAACGATGAAAAACTGGATACGGAATACGTAGTTCCGGAATTAGTCGAGTATATTAAAACCGATTTAAACGAAGATATTCCAGTCATTTCGGCTGGCGGCGTGTGGGATCGCTCAGATATCGATCGATTCTTCCGCCTCGGCGCCAGCGGCGTACAAATGGGGACTCGCTTCATCACGACCCAAGAGTGCGACGCCGATGTTCGGTATAAAGAAGCACATTTGAAAGCCCGTCCCGAAGACGTAGTGTTGGTGCCCTCTCCCGTGGGATTGCCCGGCCGCGCCATCGCCAACGACTTCGCCCGCCGCGCCATTGAGGGAACTTTACCTCAGCGCCAACGTTGCGTCGCTAACTGTCTGAAAGCCTGTAAATGTCGGGAAAAAGGCGAAACCTACTGTATTTTGCAAGCCTTGGATAACGCCTCCCGTGGTAATCTGGAGAACGGTTTAATCTTCTCGGGCAGCAACGCCGGACGCGCCACCGCCCTCGTGTCCGTTGCCGATCTCGTTGCCGAACTCACCCGTCCGTTAGACTGTGAGGAGGCCCGACGCTGAGTTTCAAGAGGTGTTAGATGGACGTTGACGAACTTCTCCAACGTTACGAGCGCGGCGATCGCGCGTTCGATCGCGTTAATTTACAAGAGTGCGAACTTCTCAGCGCCGATTTCGGTCGCAGTAGCTTCGAGCGAGCTGACTTTCGCCAAGCGCGACTCGGTCGCAGTCATTTTCCCCACAGCAACTTCCGCGAAGCAGACCTCAGTGAGTCGATTTTGTGGGGAACGGATTTTACGGACGCCGATTTATACGGGGCGCTGTTGCGAGATGCGGACCTCAGCGGCGCTCATTTAGTGGGGACTCGTTTGGAACGCGCCAATCTCATCAAAGCGATTCTCAGCGGCGCTGATTTCAGCCGCGCCGTCCTGGAACGGGCGTTGTTAATCGAAGCGGATTTGCGATCGACCGCGGACCAACGCACCACGTTACGGGAGGCGAATTTACGGGAAGCGGATTTGAGTTACGCTCATCTCAACGAGGCGATTCTCGAGGGGGCGAACCTAGAACGCGCGAAACTTTGTCGCGCCAATCTCAGCGCGGAAGCGGGAACGGACGCCCTCCCGACGGATTTGAGTCACGCCAACCTTCGCGGTGCGGATCTCAGTTATGCAGATTTGAGCGGCGCGATTTTGAAAAATGCGGATTTGCGGGAGGCGGATTTAACTCGAACGGTGTTCGATCGCGCCGATTTGACAGGTGCAATACTCCCCGAAGGATGGAGCGCCAAGTAATTTCTCAAATCACTTCTCAAATTACTGTTTAAGATGGGTTTTTTGTAGCCGCGTTGTCCGCAACGCGGCTATGTTGTATGAGATTGAGTCTTTGAGGGAACGGGGAACCGGGAACGGGGAACCGGGAACGGGAAAATGTCTCCAAATGACAGAACTCAATCGCTGCAACAGTCGGAGTCGGTGATGGCGGGAATGGGGATAATGACGTCCGTGGGATCGAAGGCGGGAATAAAGCCGCGATCGACCGGAGATAAATCGCGAAATCCCTCGTTTTCCAATTGTCCGCCACCAACCGTTCCGCTTCCCAACGGATCGGAAATCCCGTTGAGGGCGTCGCCGAGAAAACTGTCGGAAAAGCCCCGTTCCTCAAAGCCTCGACTCTCTTCTTCGGAAAAGGTGGGGCGCAACCGCTCTCGCTGGGGCGGCGGACAGAGTTCGGGATCGGGGTTCGGACCTCGACAAGGATCGTCTGAGGTTTGGGCGTTAACAGGGACTCTCAGGTGGCTGCTGAATACGAGAGATCCGACGATCGCCAGCCCAAGGGAGAATTTGAGTTTCGATGAGTTCGACATGGGTTTGAGAGGTTTACCATACCAGAGACAGAGGACAGGGAGAGGAGATTGAAAAAATGGTTAAAAACGGAACGTCGTGCGAATGGTTCCCACCACTAACGTCTCGCTGTCGGAGTTGTGTTCGGGATTCGTAACGACGAACACCCCCGGCGTGATGGAAATGCGATCGGTCAGACGCCAGCGATAGAACAGTTCGAAGTGGAGTGAGGTATCTTCATCTTCTCCGAAAACCAGATTTTCTCCGTCTACCAATTTCGGCGGTTGACCGAAGAGAAACGCCAGTAAATCGCCGTCGTTCCCGAAAGGATCGGAATAGCCCAGGGCGAATAAATAGGTGGAGGTGGTCGATCGCGCCTCGGATTCGAGAGAATCCGTAAAGAACCACGCGCCCCAGGTGGAAAAGGTTAAATCCCGCGCTAAGCGCCATTGTAACGTGCCGCTGATGGTGTCGATTTGCGCGGGTTCGTCGATAAAGGAGTTGGTGTCGGCGATGAAACTTCCCGTGAAGGTATCGAGGCGGCCGTTGGCAGAATAGGCGTTGATATAAGAGACCCCAGCCAGTAAGTTTCGGGCGGGTTTCAGGAGTAACTGCACCCCCGCCGCTGAATGTTCGCTGTTGAAAACTCCTCGTCCTTCTCGGGGATTGTCGGCGTCCCGCACGCCGTAAGCCCCTTGCAACCGCACAGTATCTGTCACCAGCCAGTCGAAGCCGACGCCAGACTCGAGGCGACCGAGTTTGAAAGCGGGACTGGCTTCGGTGAAACGGGAAATCGAACCCCGTCCGGCGTCGAAATAGGGGGAGTTGGCGGTGAGGACGCTACTGAGGCTGAAGCCGACAGGACGCACTGTGAAGACAACGCGATCGCTGAAGCTGGCGAAGCGATATTCCAGTTTGCTGAGTTCGACGGTGTTGTTGGTGTTGCCTTGATAGGACAACAGTGCCATATCGGAGTTGAAACCGACGGGGTTGGCGAAGCCGCGATCGCTGAAATTGGCCGCTTGGAATTCAAACCGCAGTCGATCGCGCCCTGTAAACGACCCCACAAACCCCAATCGGCTGAGATGGGTAAAAACCGTATTGGTGACGCCCTCTCCAGGGGGTTCGCCGCCAAATCCCGAGGAAAGGGCGAAAATCGATTCCCCTCCCATGACCAGGGTAGGGGAAAATTGTTGGTCTTCTAAGGTCGTGATTCGAGGGTCTAGGGTATCGATGCGGCCGCGCAACGCCGAGAGTTCTTCGCGAAATTCCTCTTGCAGTCGTCGAATCGTCGCCCATTCTTCCGGGTCGAGGCTGGGGGCGAGGTCTGAAAAGCGATCGAGACAGGCGTTCAACCCCGCCGCGAACTCGTATCGCGTCAACGCTCGATCGCCTTGAAACGTCCCGTTGGGCACCCCTGCCACGCAGCCGTATCGTTCGATAAGAGACTGCAACGCCTGATATGCCCAATCTGTCGGTTCTACGTCCGACAGTTGCGACACCGAAGTAACTTGGGCGGTACGCACGGGCGTCGTTCCGGTAACAGGGGCTTCCGTCGCCGATTCGATCGCCGAGTGGACCGATGGAATACCCAGCGATGTGGCAGATTTCGAGGTGTGAAATTTCGAGACGGGAGAATTTGAGACGGGAGAACTTGAAGGGGGCGACGATCGAATTTTAGAAAGAGATGCCGCCTCAACGGGCGACAGGGCAACAAAAACAGTGGTTAAACTCAATACCAGACATTTCAACATTCGATCGATTCTCCCCACAAGCCACCACGGACGAAAGCAGACGCTTCGACAAACAGTCGCCTCCGACTGCAATACCGCTTCGACCTCAATTCATATCACGGCTTAAAACGGTTCGCACGGTTCGCCCAACAACAAACTGCCACAGCCCCCCGACGGTTCGTCTCGTAACAGCGATTCTAAATCGAAGGTAAACGCACTATAAATATCTTCGATGGTATCGGCGCGGTCTAAGTTGGACATCCCCGCCGCAATGACTTGCGGCTCCACGGGAGGCGGTTGGAAGGCTAGGGACAAGCCGCTTTGTCGAACCTGGCTGACGAAATGGGCAGCTTGCATCCCACAACTGTTATCGGCGCTCAATTGCGGGTCGAGACAGTAAATATTGTCCTGCGCCCGTCCCCGGCCGTGAATGCCGATGAGTTCTCCCTCTTCGTCGAAAACGGGGCCGCCGCTCATGCCCCGCTGGGTTTCGTTATCGTAAAGGATGCTGTAACCCCCGTCTTCCGAAGGGGGAAAGACGGCGTTAAGGGTTCCCGAAACCGTTTCCCGCATTCGACGGGCGCTGGCGTCGTCGGGGTTGGGCCATCCGGAAATATAAACGGGGTCGCCAGGGGTTAAGGCTTGAGCGTCTCCCATGACGGCGATGGGATAATCGCGATCGCTCTCGAACTTAATCAAGGCCAGGTCGTAACCTTGAATGCTTTCGCCGAACTCCCCCACTTCTTCCCCGAAAGTGAGAATATTCTCTTTCGTCTTCACGTCATCGACAAAATGCACTTTACCGTCGCTGGTGCGAATACCGTAAACTGTATCGCGAGTTCGGACGACGTGAAGGGCGGTTAAAACGTAATAGGTATCGCCATCGCGAGCGACAATGGCACCGGAACCGGGGTTCCACTCGCGACGGGCTTCGATATCGCCTTCTTGCAATCCTTGACCGATTACCACAGTCGTCACGGAGGCCACCGCATCGATTTGTTCTTCTGTGAGGGCTTGGGCGGCGGTCAAGGGAACGGAAAGCGAGACGGTCGCTAAAGAAGCTACGGCCAACGACGGAAGCTTAGCGGCGGTACGTTGAACAGATTGGAGAAATCGATCGAATGGGGACATATTCCGTTCGCGGACGCGGTACGGAGGTTTAGAGGGGGAGCTTCTGGGGAGCCGGGGAGCTTCCGGAGAGGGGGAGAATAAAGATACGCCTTATCTCCTCATCCCATCATCTCCTCATCCCATCATCTCCTTATCAAAAATGCTGGTTGACCAGTTGTTCGAGGTTGACGTAGGGAATTCCGCCAGATTCTTGGATGCTGGTGCCGCTGGTGCGACTCGAGAGGCTGTAGAGAACTTCTTCGGGGTTGCGACTGTTGGGACCGCTGAGGGTAAACAGCACGTTGGTGGTGTTACAACCGGAACGGGTTCCGTTAACGGTGCAAACGACCGATTGGCTGTTAACGCGCCCGACGGTTAGATACAACCCAGATAGGCTGTTGTTGTTGTCTTCTAAGAGGTTGTTCAGCCGTGTGGTGACTTCTTGACAGCGACGGGCGGGGGGATATCCGGCTTGACTGAAGGCGTCGCTCGTCCATACGACGATGGGATCGGAGGCGCGTCCGTTTTGGCCGAGGGCTACGGTAAAGTGTACGCCGTCGGTGGTGCGGCATTCAAAGCCAGTCGCCGGTTGCGCGACGCTGGGTTTCGCGGTGAAGAGGGGGAGTTGGGCGGCTATGAGTCCCGCGATCGCCCATCGATAGAAGTTCTTCATCGTTCGTGCTTCGTACTCTCGCTTCGGGTCATATTGGCTATGACGCGATCGCCATGGAAAAAGCTCCCAAATCGGACAAGTTTCTTGGGTCTTTTGTCCACAATATCTCACCAGGAAGGCGGGTGTCTTCTGGAGGCGACACCCGCCCAAGCTCCCTATCGTGGGAGTTTTGGAGATTTTTAAGGTAATTTTGCCCGTTGTTTTAAAGATTTATCGATCGCGCACTTCGCTAAAGGATCGATAACACTGGTTGGGGTCGTACAGGTGGCAGCGATCGGTAATTTGCTTCATCAACGACCAAGAAAACTCTCGTTCGATGGTGTAGCTTCCCCAATGTTCTTTTAAGGCGCGATGGGCGCGACGCAGGTTGTACCAGGGAATGGCGCTGGAAATGTGGTGGGGGAGGTGAACGTTAATGTCGTGACAGAGGACTTCCACCCAAGTGGGATAGGAACAGTGAACGGTTCCGCAGAGTTGGGCTTGGGCTTCGTTCCAGGTTTCGGCGGGTTGGAACTGAATTTCGGGAAGGGTGTGGTGAACCAGGGTAAAGGTACTCATCCAGAAGTGATATACCATCCAGGGCATCAGCCAGAATTTGACAAATCCCCAAATTCCGGTGGTGGAGATGAGGAGGGGGAAGCCGATGCAGGCGGCGACGATGACGAACAAGGCTGAAAAGCGAACTTGTTCCCGTTGTTTGCCGGAAAAGTTGTTCCAGTTAAAGTGTTGGACGAGCCAATGTCCGATGGAACCCACCCACCAGAACCGACCGCGAACGGCGGTGTAGATGCCTCGTTCGAGGGCTGAGAGGTTTTGATAGGCTTCCGGGCGATAAGGGTCCCAAGCGTTATCGACTTCTAATTTATTGGTGTGTTTGTGATGGTAGTTATGTTGAATTCGCCAGCCGTGAAAGGGATAAATTAGTGGCAAAAACATCACGTGACCGACGAGGTCGTTGACCCATTTTCGGTTAGAAAAGGAACGATGTCCGGCATCGTGACCGAGAACGAACCACCCTGTTAAAACGGTTCCTTGAAACACCCAAAGTACGGGTAATAAATACCAAGGGGCGATCGCCAGTCCCAGGTAACCGATTGCGGCGAGGGCGATATCGATGAAAACCGTCGTCCAAGCTTTAATTGGGCGTTTTTCAAATACGTCTCGCGGTAACGTTTTTAAAATGTCTTTTATGCGAACGTCATCATCGAGTTTTGGCGATTTCGATGCTTCGGGTTTCGTCAATACTCCGGTCATGAAAAGCTGTCTCTACTGTTGTTAGGTCGTTGCAATTCGCCGAAATTTAAGACAAAAAAAATCCACTGGCGGCGATAGGTCGATCGCCCCAATTTTTAGCCAGTGAACTTTGTCGAAGTCGTTTCAGCGAAGCGCAAAAAACTTCACCTTTTATATCATATTTCGGGGATCGATATGAGAGATTCCCGCTGAAAAACTATTCGATCGATCCCCCTCAGTCGGCGTTCGATCGACCGGAAAAACTCGCCTCGCCCCCCTCGGGGCGTCGCCTGAAACGCCCCGACTCTGAAGATTTGGCTTGACTGCTTTAAATCGGAACCATGTCGGAATATTCCGTCAACAGATCCTCAGCTGTCAAACTGTCCGTTTCCGCTTGCGGCGTCCACAGTAACTCGAACACCAGCAGATAGTCCGGCGTCACGGCGGCGAGTTTCTGCATCGCCTGTTTGAGGTCTTCAGCGGAATAAACCCCCTCAAATAGAGGTTTGTCGTCTTCAGTTCCCACTAACATCGTCACCACGATGTACTCGGCGGGTTCAGCGTCTTCGTCTACCTCCAGATCCCGTTCTCGGAGGCGGCCGCCCAGGTTGGAGAAGGTTTCGGCGCTAAATTTGCTGCGTTCGGCGATCGACTGTTCTCCAAAGGCTCGTTCGGCTGCTTCCCGACTCTTGAAAGTTTCGGAACTGGCCCGAACGTGGGTCCAATATTCCGGTTGGCGCAGCAAGGCTAACGCACACTCTTGCAGGAATTGCGTCAACCCTTCTCGGGAGTCCAAATCGGCGTCTCGACTCAAATCCGTCAAATCCGCTTGCACGGTTCGCGCTTCGGCCAGCAAAGCCACTTGCAGCTTGGTGACGGTTACGATGTCGTTGTCCAATTCTCGGGCGACGCCGGCCGGCGTGTCGCCGCTGGCGTCCGAATTTTGTCGGGACATCAACCACCAGACGACGAAGACAATTCCGCCGAGGACGATTAACAGCAACAGGAATTTCACCCAGGAATTCCCCGACGACCGACGGCTTTGGCTGCGAACGGCGGCGTCGGTTTGGCGATCGCTGGTGGGGGTGACGACGCCAGTATCGGTTTCGGCTTCCCGGTTGGGGGAGGACTCGCGATCGCCCCCGCCATTGTAGGGAACGCTGGGGACGACAGGGGTGTAATAGCCCCGCGAGGGCTGTTCGACTTCGATTTCGAGTTCGTAGTTGTTGTGTTGGTAGGTGGGGGCGCTGCGATCGGGAACGCTGTGGGGAATCGGTTCCGGCGTCGAGGTCGGCGTCGATCGCGGTATGGCGTTCGGTGTAGAGGTGGGGGCTGGCGTTGGCGTCCGTTGGAACGACCCCCCCTGAACGCGACCCCCCGTCCGGCCGCTGTTACTCGGAGCGGGTGTGGAGGTGCTGCGGGGACTGGGGGTACTCGATCGCGTACTGCTGCCGCTACTGCTACCGCTGCTGCTACCGCTACTGCGCGATCGCGAGGGGGAAGAACTGCGCGATCGCGAGGGAGACGATCGACTCGGACGGGAAAAGGACCCGCCCCCGCTGCGGCCGCCGCTGCGTCTGGCTTCGGCGGCTTCGATGCCGAATTGGGGAATCGGGGTGTTTCTGGTCGCCTCAAGGGAAACCTGGTTGACGAACAAAACCGCCAACAGACTGGCGAGGAACAGATTGAATTTACGCATGGTTTGAGTTGGGTCGAGCGTCAAAGCATCGCAACCCGATGGCACGTTGGCGATGACAAGGCTATCCGAACGACGGTTTCCCTTCGCGGGTTACCCCCTTCTGTTTGCAAAGGTTCTGAATTCCGTCGGGATCGAGCGGGCGGACATCGTAGCGAGAAACCCATTATGCCTCGGCGTTACGATCGATTCGATCGCTCGTAGCCGTCCGTTTCTTCCAGATTAGCATCGCTCAACAAGTCCGGTCGTCGCTGCCGCGTCCGTTCGATCTGCTGTTCTCGCCGCCATTGGGCGATTTTGGCGTGGTTTCCCGAGAGCAGCACCTCCGGCACGGCGTAATCTCGAAACACGGGGGGACGGGTGTAGTGGGGATAATCGAGCAGTCCGTCTTCAAAACTATCGGCTTGCAAAGATTCCGTTTTCCCGACGGTTCCCGGCAGCAACCGCACCACGCCATCGATTAACGCCAACGCCGGAACTTCCCCACCCGTCAACACGAAATCCCCTAAGGAGACTTCCCGCGTTACCAGGTTCATCACCCGTTCGTCGATGCCTTCGTAGCGCCCGCAAATTAACACCAGTTGCTCCGTTTCGCCCGCCCACTGTTTAAAGAGGGTTTGCGTCATCGGTTCCCCCTGGGGCGAGAGAAACACCACTTCTCGCCGAGGCAGGACGGGTAACGATTCCACGGCGGCGAAGAGGGGTTCCGGCTTCATGACCATCCCCACCCCGCCGCCATAGGGTTCGTCGTCTACCCGTCGATGTTTGTCTGTGGCGAAATCTCGGGGGTTGGTGCAGTGAACTTCGGCGATCTGTCGATCGAGGGCTTTTCCGAGCAGTCCGACTCGTAACGGGCCGGAAAAAAATTCAGGAAATAGCGTAACGATATCAAATCTCACAGAATTGAGGTTCGGACAGAGGATAGGATGTATTTTCACTTTATCAGTTCGACGGCGACCGAAGGGACGGCAATCGCCGAAGCTCTCGGAGGTCTGGCGGTTCTGACGGTGCAGGAGAACGAACGCGAGGTGATATGATAGACAAGCTTAGGTGCGACCGTTGACTTGGCGGCGAGTCGCTTGTTTTCGGCTGTCACTCAGCGTTAGAACTTCCTGCAACCGGTTGGCGCTCGGCGCGAAAACGTTTGTCTGTGGCACGAGGTCTGTGGTGCGAACGAATGCTGAAGCCGCAGGCTGAGCTTGGGACTCGTTCTCCATCGATCGCCAGCACGATCGACCTACCAGCGATCGACGTCAGTGCGATTTCAGAGCGCGTTCGCATCGATCGATGCGTAGCCGTTTCGACGTTACGTCCCTCACGATCGTCGTTGCTTTCAGTCCAACTTACGCCCCAAACTCCTATGATGCAGACAGATTCTCAATCTCTCGAACCGACGATGTCTCATTCCCCTCAAACCACCATTTTGGTAATCGGCGGCGCGGAAGATAAGGTTCACGGGCGCGAAATCCTACAGACGTTTTTCAATCGCTCGGGTGGACGAGACGCTCGTATTGCCATTATACCGTCGGCGTCCCGAGAACCGGCGGCCATCGGCAACCGCTATCGGGATATTTTCGAGGATATGGGCGCCAAAGCCGTTCAAATTCTCGATATTCGAGAACGCTACCAAGGGGAAGACCCCATTTGGCAAAACTACCTCGAAGGCTGTACCGGGGTCTTTATGACGGGTGGCGATCAGCTGCGGCTGTGTTCGCTGTTGGCGGATACGCCGTTGATGGAGAAAATTTTGCTGCAAGTACAACGGGGCGAAGTCGTACTGGCTGGAACGAGTGCGGGTGCGGCGGTGATGGGACATCACATGATCGCCGGGGGCGGAAGCGGCGAGTCTCCCAATCGATCGCTGGTGGATATGACCACGGGTTTGGGCATTCTGCCCCAAGTCATCGTCGATCAACATTTCCAAAACCGCAATCGGATGGCACGGTTGATTAGTGCCATCGCCTGTCACACCGATCGCTTGGGTATCGGTATCGATGAAGATACCTGCGCCATGTTTGAAGGTGCCGATATCATTCAGGTCATGGGCAAAGGGACGGTGACGGTGATCGACCCCGGCGAAGTTCTCTATACGAACGAGCCGAACGTGAGCGCAAGCGATCCGTTGAGTCTGTTCAACCTTCGCATTCACGTGCTGACCCACGGCGATCGCTACAATATGCGGACGCGGACGGTGGATTTTCCCGAACAACGCCTGAGTGCTTAGCCTCTCGAAGGTGAGGTCAAGTTCGGTTGGCTTGGACTCAGCCACTAAGAAGGAACGCTTTCTAGGGACGATTCGTGAACGGACGACGACTGAAACGCTGGGGATTGGGTCTTCTGTTGGCGGTGGCGATATCGCTCGCTGTCGCCCCCGCCCTGGCGTCGTCCGTAGAATCCCGGGTGTCGCGGTTGGAGTCGGATTTGTGGCAGTTGCGATCGCAGGTTCGTCAGTTAAGTAGCCAACTCTCACGATTGGGGAACTCTCGCCCCAACCCCACCCCAGAACCGTTAGAGATTCCTTCGCAACGGTTGCCCTCTGCTTCGGTATTGGCAGAGGATCCCATGTTCGAGCGGTTGGCGACGCTGGTGGTGGAACAAAAACGCCGTCTCGATGCGATCGAAGCACGCCTGCAAGTTCTAGAGGCAGAGCGAGGAATCCGGGGAGAAAGCATGAGATGAATATTTGGATTCCGCCCCATCGCTTTTTTCCGTATTTGACTTGGACGGAGATCGATCGCCTGCCCAATAAACCGGATATCGTTCTCGTTCAACCCGTCGGGGCGATCGAACAACACGGACCCCATCTGCCCCTCGTCGTCGATAGTGCCATCGGCGTGGCCGTTTTGGGAAAAGCTCTCGAACGCCTCGAAGCTGAGATTCCCGCTTACGCTTTACCGCCGCTTCACTACGGTAAATCCAACGAACACCAACATTTCCCAGGAACCATCAGCCTATCTGCGGAAACGCTCTTGGCGACGCTGCACGATATCGCCGAGAGTCTCTATGGCGCCGGATTTCGCAAGCTGGTTTTGATGAATTCCCACGGGGGACAACCCCAGGTGATGGAAATTGCCGCGACGGACATTCATGCCAAATATGAGGATTTTTGGGTGTTTCCTGTGTTTGCGTGGCGCGTCTCCGACGTTTACAAGTCCCTCGTCAGCCAGGAGGAACGCCAACTCGCTATGCACGCTGGCGATTCTGAGACGAGTTTGATGTTGGCGATTTTGCCGGAATTGGTGCGACAGTCCGAGTTGGTGAAGGAATATCCGCCCCCGACGGGAAGTCGCTTGGCGGCGAAAGGGGCGTTGACGTTTTCTTGGTTGACGCGAGATCTCAGTCAAAGCGGCGTTGTCGGCGATGCGACGGCAGCCACGGAGGAAAAGGGGAAACGCATTCTCGAATCTTTGGCCGAGGGTTGGGCGCAGTTGATTCGGGAGGTGTACGAGTTTCGGCTTTGAGGGAAAGTCGGACGGTTTCGCTAACCTTTGCCATCGAAATCGTGAGAAATTTTCGGGCAAACTCGTTAAAATGAGAGTGGGACTTGTATCAAACTTTACAGACAGGTGGTGCGTTATGACTTCTCATTCTTCTTCTGCGCCAACCTCCTCGAATCGCTTCGTCCGCTTTCTGAGAAGGATTCCGGGGGTACGCCAATTGGTAGACGCTTCGATCGATACTTATCGCGCTGAAGAAATTCTGCACGATCCGTCCTACGACCCCGATCGCGAAGCCTAGAGGCATCGTCGGTTTGAGGGATAGCGACGCCGGTGGTGGCGGTTCTCTCTCGGTGAATTTGTAAACAAATGTAAATGGCGTTAAGATTAAGCTGTTCGCTAGTTCACAGTTCTAGAGTTATGAACCGCCCCCATCTTCCCGAGCCGAGCTTGGTCAAAAAGGTACTGGAGCCACTCCTCGACGACTTCCAGTATTGGTTCGATCGCTCCCGCAAGCTACTGGAAACGGAAACGATGCCGTTTTTAGACGAAGACGAACAAGCCGAACTGTTGCGTCGCGTCACGACGGCTCAAGAAGAAGTTAACTCCGCCAAACTGTTAATCGAAGCGACAGGGTGTAAAGCGGGCGTCGATATGTCCGTGTTGATGCCGTGGCATCGTCTGCTCACAGAATGTTGGCAGGTGTCGATGCGCTTTCGCAGTCAACGTTCGGAAACTTTGACCTCGAACGAACCGAATCGCGACTAGCGATCGCCCGTTGTCTGTAAGGAAACGGCCATGGCGCGGCTTTAGATCGCTCTAAATTTCGGTTAGAATCTTAACCAAAGTGCGTTTGCATATTAACTTTTTTTAAAACTCGATCGAGGACTTAGATCGGAGGCTTTGTCAATGCTACAGCTACTTTACATTCTCGCTTTTACATTACTGGCTTTTATTGCCGTGGGCAATCTCATTCGCAACTTACTCAGTTTTAGCGCCGACTCACAACGGATGCGATCGCCCAATGCGTCGATGCCGGAGCGTCCGCAGCCAACCCATCCGGAACTGCTCGACGAATCCGGTCAAACCATTGAAGAACCCCTGTTAGTCATGAAGTCGATCGGTATCGAAGACGCTCGCGAACAACTCGATGCTTTATATAAATCTTCTCCGGGTGTTAGCGCCAGCGACGACGAGGATACGCCGCCGCCGAGTACGCTGGTTTGACATCGAAAATTGCGAGGCCACTTCAAAACCCCGGCATCTTGGAGATGCCGGGGTTTTTTAACGAGAATTCTGCCAAATTTGCTGAAACCTCCCGATCTCAAAGTTTTAATTGGCGATGGCGTAGCGTTGGCGAGATTGCAACCATTGCAAAGCCTCGCGCAGGTTGTGTGACATCCTCCCGACGCTGACCCTACGGGTACAGCGCGGGCTTCCCAACCTCGCAGTTAGGTATTCCTGCCCCACGCCACTTATCTAGGTCATAGACCCCCGACAGACCGACGCTCGACTCGAATGATGCCGAACTCGGTTCGGCATCCGCTCGCTCGACTTGACAGGCTGTTTCCGTTCCCCAGAGTCCCTGGGCTACATCGCTATAGTGTGCCACAAGCCATAGCCAATGCAAATGCTTGTCTCATCCCCATCGAGGGGAATCGACTTCTCAAGGGGAGTCCATGTATCCCGACGCTCACCTTTCAGGTAGAGCGCGGGACTTATAGCTCCGGTGAACCCCTCATTAGTTAAGTTCTGTTGATAGCGGCGAATCGTGCGTTCGGAGGCTCCCCGCTCGATCGCTGCTGACAGTTGGCGTTCGGCGGTGGCGATCGCGTATCGTTGGTTGTCGATGGCGATCTCGTATTGCTGCCAAACTTGTCGTAAATAGGCGCGGTGTTCTTCAGCTACGTCCAGTTCGTCGAAGGGAGACGGTTGCGAAGCGGTGACGGGTTCTGGCGTCGCAGGGGTTGGATTGACAGTGACTTCGGAAGTGGGAACCTCAGAAGTGGGAACCTCAGAAGTGGGAACCTCAAAAGTGGGAACCTCAGAAGTGGGAACCTCACGAACCGATGTCGAGATAGGTTCGGGAGTGGTGGCGATGGGTGTCGTCTCCGCCTCGAGTAACGCACTGAGGGGGCGATCGTTGGTGAAATAGATATGACCGAGGGATTGTCCTTGATAGTTACGTTTGGTGAAGCGCCAACCGGGATTGAGATGAATTTTGGCAAAATCGGACGTAGCGCCGTGAGTGCGGCCGATTTCAATCGCCCCTCCCGAACCTCCGAAGGGAACGGCTTTTAAGACCAAATCGTTGTCTTCGCGCAGGACGCGCAAGCTGTATTGCGTTCCCAAATCGCGGCCGTTGACTCGAACAGAAAAGCCGTTGCTGTCGGTGGCGCGTCCGCAAATCCCAGTAAAGTCGAAGTTTAACAGCAGCGGCTCGACGCGCACGGGAGCCGAACCGCTTTCGCTCCAACAGGGTCGGGCGTCGGACACCTGCTCTATCACCACCAGTTGATGGCGCGTCGTTCCCACAGGGGCCGCCACCGCGACGAAATCGCGCTGCGAGACTTCCGTTTGTCCGAAAGTTGTCGCACGAGCCGGAAGCGGAAAGAACGTTCCGAGGGTGGAGAGGGTGGCGGCGGCGACGGTGGCGAGGCGAACTGAGAACGAGCGTTTCATGGCAGATGGCGTCCGTAACTGGCTTACAGTCTCGATTGTGGGGCGGACGCATCCGGTCTAGAGCCAGAGTTCGGCGACTTGTTCGATCGTCTCTCGGCGACAGTGACAGTTGGCGGAGCGATCGATCCCGGTATTGACCAGTTCGTGGGAATTGGCGCTCGATCGCGCCTTTTCAGTGGGTTTTCCGGATAAGGAGTCAGTTGCGCCAGTGTCACCCTCGCCCACCCGTCCGAGGAACCCCTCGAGGGTCGAGACTCTCGTTTCGAGGAGCGCGAGTCGCGATTTTCCTCCGGTAGAATTGTGTACGATGTTAGTACGTCAAAAATCGCCAATTTCTTACTATACAAGGATTGTATCGATATAAAAATTGCAACGAATCCCGTCGATCGCTATACTGAACCTAGCACTATGCGAAATTCTCATGAATCAGACCGATAAAAAAAAGCTGAGTTTTTTCCAAATTTTCAACATGAGCGTCGGCTTTTTCGGCATCCAATTCGGATGGGCGCTGCAAATGACGAATATGAGCGCGATATTCGAGCATTTAGGCGCGAGAGCCGACGAAATCCCCATTCTCTGGCTTGCCGCTCCCCTAACCGGATTGATCGTGCAACCGATCGTTGGACAAATGAGCGATCGAACCTGGGGAAAACTCGGACGCAGACGACCGTACTTCCTAGTTGGCGCGATCCTCAGTTCGATCGCGCTAATTTTTATGCCCAACTCCTCCACCCTCTGGATAGCCGCCGGGAGTTTGTGGATACTCGACACAGCCAATAACGTCAGTATGCAGCCGTTCCGCGCCCTCGTCACCGACCTGCTGCCAGAATCCCAACAAACCTTCGGTTTCGTCGTCCAAAGCCTGCTGACCGGACTCGGGGCAGTGGTGGCGGCAGTGCTACCTTGGACGTTAAGCCATTTGTTCGACGTCGCCAACGTGGCGATCGATCGCGCCATTCCCCCCAACATCGAAATCTCCTTCTACGTCGGCGCCGCAGTCTTCATGGGAACCATCCTCTGGACCGTCGTCACCACCGAAGAATATCCCCCCGAAGACCCCGAAGCCCTAGCCGAACAAGTCGAAGCCAGTAGCTTTCGCGAAAACTTCGACGACATGATGGATGCCATTCGCGAAATGCCCGAAACCATGCGCCAACTGGCTTGGGTACAATTCTTCTCTTGGCTGGGCATTTACTGCTTTTTCCTCTACTTTCCTCCCGCCGTCGCCCGCAACTTCTTCGGCGCCACCGAACAAGGCTCCCAACTGTATTCCGAAGGAATCGAATGGGCGGGCGTCTGTATCGCCGTCTTCAACGCCGTTTGCGTTTTGGCCTCTTTCGTCATTCCCTACTTCGTCAACCTCACCAACCGCAAAATCGCCCACGCCTTCTGTCTGTTCGCCGGGGCGACGGGATTGATTTCCCTGTGGTTTATCGATCGACCCCTGTTGATTCTCGTCTCCGTCATCGGTTTGGGCATCGCCTGGGCGAGTTTGTTATCACTGCCTTACGCAATGGTGTCCTCTGCCCTTCCCGAAGACCGCATCGGCATTTACATGGGAATTTACAACGCCTTCGTGGTCTTACCCGAAATCGCCGCATCTTTGGGATTAGGCTGGGTCGTCAACCACTTCCTGCACAACGATCGCCTTTTAGCAGTGGTTTTAGGAGGTATCTCAATGCTGATTGGGGCGATTCTCGTGCCGCAAGTGCGCGATGCTGAAGAAATTAGCGATATCCCCGAAGCGGCTTCGATCGAGAATTCTTAGACGAGGAGGTGATGGGGTGATGGGGTGAGGAGGTGATGAGATGATGAGGTGAAATTATCAATTCTCAAGGTTTTGAAAGATGGCAAAACTCAAACTGGAAAATTTAAATAAAACCTACAACCGAACCACCATTCCCGTGAAGGATATTAGCTTGAACGTCGAAGACGGCGAGTTTTTGACCTTGTTGGGACCCTCGGGCTGCGGCAAATCGACGACCCTGCGGTTGATTGCAGGACTCGAAGAACCCACCCACGGCTCGATTTTTATTGGAGGAAAAGACGTAACCGCCCTCAAACCGGGCGATCGCAACATCTCGATGGTGTTTCAAAGTTACGCCCTCTATCCCCACATGACCGTTTACGAAAACATGGCTTCGGCACTGAGGCTGAGAAAAGTCTCCTCTGAGGAAATTCAGCGACGGGTGAGCGAAGCCAGTCGTTTTTTAGATTTAAAACAAGACTTAATGAACCGCAAACCCGGACAGCTTTCCGGGGGACAACGCCAACGAGTCGCCTTGGGACGCGCCTTAGTCCGTCAGCCAGATGTGTTTCTCCTCGACGAACCCCTCAGTAACTTAGATGCCTTGCTGCGAGAACGGGTGCGGGCCGAAATCAAACAACTGTTCGAGCAGCAACAGGCCCCCGTGGTATACGTCACCCACGACCAAGTCGAAGCCATGACCCTTTCGACGAAGGTGGCGGTACTCTACGAGGGAGACGTACAACAGCTCGATCCTCCCGATCGATTGTACTTCCGTCCCGCGAACCAGTTTGTCGCCGGATTCGTCGGCAGCCCGCAAATGAATTTAATTACCCTGAGCTGTCAGGGCAAAGCAGCAGTATTGGGAAACACGAAAATTCCCCTCCCTTCTGGAATTGAAACCCCCCGTCACGTCGTTTTGGGCGTTCGTCCGGAGGATTTGCGTCTGGCCGCCCCCGAAGACGACTTGAAGGTATCGGCTCGCGTGTTTTTGGTGGAAAACTTGGGGATGCAAAACTTGCTGAGCGTCCGGGTGGCGGGAACTGGCGACGACGAGAACGCCATCGTCCTGCGATCGCTGCTTCCGGCTGATTGTAAATGGGACAGCGAAGACCTCGATTTTACCTTTTCCCTCGAGTCCCTCCATTGGTTCGATATCGAATCGGGCGATCGACTCGGCGACTGACGAGAGATCGCGGCTTCCCCAGCCCATCTCCGTAAAACTACAGAATCCAAAATCTGTAACTTCACGCTTTCGGGGCTTTGGCGTCGAATGATATGCTAATAAGGGGTATTCCATCCCTTGGGGGGGTAAGACCCTTACTCCGGAAAATTGCGGAGTGTATCTGGCACTCTGAGCGAGTCCGACATCTGGGATAAGGAAATACCTCAGCGTGTCGTTGTGCTGGGGAAGCAGATCTGTTTTGATGGCTAATCTCTTCGAACGTCTCGAAAAAGAATACGCCCGACCGTATCTCGCTTCTAACGTAAACTTGCGATGGGGAAGCCTGTGCGTTCTCGTCGGACTCATCCTTTTGGGTTACGCGGGAAATCATTATAATTTGCCGCTCTTTTTTGGAGTGGACTTTTTATTTGGCAGTATCGCCGTCGTGCTGGTGGCGAGCCTGTACGGAATAAAATTGGGAACCCTGGCGGGTTTCCTGGTCAGCCTTTACACGATTCGCCTGTGGGGTTATCCCTACGCCGTCGTTAGCTTTACCCTAGAAGCCTTTGCCGTGGGATGGGGATTGCGGCGATCGACCTTGCATCCGGTAGTGCTGGACGGTCTCTATTGGCTGTTGGTGGGAATGCCCCTGACCTGGGTATTTTACTTTCAGGTGTTGGCATTGCCCGTACAATCCACCATTCTCATTCTGCTCAAGGTGGCGCTCAACGGCATTTTCAACGCCCTCGTCGCCAGCTTACTGCTGGTTCACACCCCCATCGCCCGTTGGTTGCACGGTCGTCAAGAGCAGTTGTTTCCCCTGCGCCACACTCTGTTTAACCTGCTCGTGACTTTTGCCATCATACCGACGTTGGGGTTGATGGTGGTGGACAGTCGCTTGGCTCAACAAGAATTGGAAAATACTGTTCGATCGACCCTCGAGGCCATCACGACGCAACTGGCGGCGGAAATTCAGATCGCCCACGAAAATAGTTTCGCGGACTTGAACGTTTTTCGCCAGATGTTGGCGGCGTTTCAAACGCCCTTCGAGACGCAGTTTTTCCTGATCGATCGCGTCGATCGACCCATCGTCCGCTATCCCGCCAACGCCCAACTGTTCGATCGTGAATCGGGAGAAACCCACCACATCGATGGAAAGGTTTATCACTGGCTACCCGGTGAAGATTTACCGCTGATAATCCGCTGGCGGAAATCCATCTACTACAGCCGAGCCTTCGTCAGCGATCTCCCCTGGACGATCGTCGTCCTCGCCCCCGCCGATACGTTTATCGATCGCCTCGAACAAACCTATATTCGCAGCTTGCTCGCGATGTTGGGCATCGCGTCCGTCGCCCTCCTGTCCGCCAGTCTCCTGAGTCGATCGATCGTCCGTCCCCTGGGGAAACTGGCCGAAGTCAGTACAGGACTCTCCGACAAACTCAGCGACAGCTCTCCCATCCACTGGCCCCACACCTCCATTTGGGAATTCGATGCCCTAGTGGGAAACTTTCGCGCCATGTCCCTGACACTGCAACAAAAGTTTCGAGAAATCCAACAAGCCAACGAACTCCTCGAACAACGAGTTCGCGAACGAACCCAGCGGTTAGCCTCCACCAACCAAGCCCTCAACGCCGAAATTCACGAACGCAAGCGCATCGAATCAGAAATTCGCAAATCCCAACAGCGTCTGTCGATGATGGTGCGTCAAACGCCGTTAGCCGTCATCGAATGGAACGATCGCGGAGAAATCACCGCCTGGAACCCCGCCGCCGAGAGGATTTTCGGCTACACCGCCGAGGAAGCCATCGGCCGCACCGTCGCGGGACTGATTATTCCCGAGAGTGCGAAATCTACAGTATTGGGCTTAATGGATTTACTCGTCCAGCAACAGGGCGGAATCCGAAGCACCAACGAGAACCTGACCAAATCCGGCAAAACCATTATCTGCGAGTGGTACAACGCGCCGCTTGTCGATGCTGACGGTCACTTCGTCGGCGTAGCCTCAATGGCCCAAAACATCACCGATCGACGACTCGCCGAAGAAGCCCTACAAGAAAGCGAACGGCGATTCCGCGACGTTTCCGAAGCCGCTGGCGAGTACGTTTGGGAAATCAACGCCGACGGCTTATATACGTTCCTTGCCGATCGCGTGAAAGACGTGAAAGGCTACAGCGCCTCGGAACTTATCGGACGCACTCCCTTTAGTGTGATGTTTGAAGCGGATGTCGATAAGGTTCGCGCCGTTCTCAACGTCGCCCTCGAGAATCGAACCCCTTTTAAACTGCAACACCGAGGTGTTACGCCCACGGGTGAGGTGGTTTGGGAAGATGTCAGCGGCGTTCCCATTTTCGACGACAACGGGCGACTGGTGGGGTATCGAGGTACAGGATTGAGCATTACCGAACGCAAACACGCCGAAGCGGAACTGCGACAATCTGAAGCCCAGTTACGACAGAAAGCGGAGGAATTGCAAGCAACGTTGCGAGAACTCCAACATACTCAAAGCCAACTGGTGCAAAGCGAGAAAATGTCCAGTTTGGGGCAGTTGGTGGCCGGCGTCGCTCACGAGATTAACAATCCGGTGAATTTCATTTTCGGCAATATCGTTCACGCGGAGGAATATTCAGAAGAGTTATTGGAAACGATTCGGGTTTATCAACGAAATTATCCCAAGCCGACGGAGGAAGTCCGAGAACAAATCGAACTGGCTGATGTAGATTTTCTCATCGAAGATTTCCCGAAACTCATCGATTCCATGAAAGAAGGAGCGCGGCGAATTCGCGATATCGTAGCGTCTTTGCGGAATTTCTCTCGTTTGGACGAATCGGAATATAAGGAGGCAGATTTACACGAAGGTCTCGATAATTCTTTGGTGATTCTTCACAACCGAATTAAGGACAAACCCAACCATCCGGCGATTGAAATTGTTAAGAATTACGGCGAAATTCCCTTGGTAGAATGTTATGCCGGACAACTGAATCAAGTGTTTATGAATATCCTTGTCAATGCCGTAGATGCCTTGGAAGAACGAGATAAAAAGCGAGGAGATTCTGAGATTCAAGAAAATCCCAGTCAAATTCATATTACGACAAAACATAATAAGAACTGGATTGAAATTCGCATAAAAGACAACGGAAGCGGGATTCCCGATAAAGTAAAACAGCAAATTTTCGACCCATTTTTTACAACAAAACCAGTTGGAAAAGGGACGGGATTAGGGCTTTCAATTAGCTATAAAATCGTTGTAGATAAACACCACGGAAAACTCTCGTGTTTTTCCAATCCCGAGTGGGGGACTGAATTTGTCATTGAAATCCCGAAATATCAAACTTGTCAAATTGAAAATTAAGAGAATATCGCCGAAGAGAAACTCGCCGAACTGCTCGATAAAACCTCTGTGTCCGCTGTGTCTCTGTGATGAAAAATTCAATCGACGATCGCGGCGATTAAAATTTCCGAGAGGGTTTGTCGATCGATCTGTTCGAGGGTAACGGTATCGCAGATATCGAACGCCGCCCCCATTTTCTGCAAATCGTTATCGAGACTCAGCAGCAGGTCTCGCAAACGAGGATTCTCGCCGATTTGCACGATTTCAATGGCCAGTTCTTCGTCCGAGGCGATTTGATTGGCGGCGGCGATGATGGTTTTCTTCACCTCCGCCATATCCTCGGGGACGCTTCCGGTGAGGACGAAAATGGTTTCGCCGTTGGGTTTGGAGAGTCCCAAACGACGACGGTTGAAATAGAGGTCGATGGCGTCCCGTAGGGGTTTGGCGAGGTAAGACGAACCGCAGGGGGGATAGTTGCGGAAGTGTTTGGCGACGGCGGTGGAGGTGACGCGATCGAATCGATCGAACTGGTCGTTAAAAAAATATAACGTAATACCGTCGAAGTCGAACTGTTCGCATTGATTGACATACTCGCCGCCTTAAAAGAGCGGCGATTCTCCAGACCTCACGGTTTG